>JAGADP010000135.1 GCA_017828885.1 Oscillospiraceae bacterium
CTTCCTCCGAGATCGTCATATTTCAATCCACGCCCCCTGTGAGGGGGGCGACAGCAAAACTGTACAACGCCGGCGCATGTTTCACAGCTTGCTTGGCGACTTTGCACAGTTTTGTTTTCCGCCGGAACTGCTTCCAGCGGTCATTCACAAAAAACAGGCCATTATTCCGGTGCGAATGAGCCGGGCTTTTTGTGAGAGCATGGCATTCGCACCGGGTCAGAAGATCAGCGGTTCCTCCACATTGATCGTTTCCTTTGCCCCGAGGTGCTCCACCTTGGTCTTTGATTGACTCCCAAGATAGTAAAATCGCAGGCTGTCCTTCTTGGGGTCGATCTCCTTCATCAGTATGCTTTTCAATTCCAGTATCTTGGCAGGCTCAGCAACGCATTCAAACACGGAATTCTGCACTCTGACACCGTAATTGACACATTGCTTCGCCACGCGCCGCAGCCGTTTCCGACCGGCGGCATCCTGCGTGTTGACATCGTAGGTGATCAGTACAAACATAGCATCACTTCCATAAAAACGGCGGATAGGCGTCCAGATCGCCGCGGATATACCTTGCCAGCAGCAGCGCCTGCACATAGGGCAGCATGCCCCATTCGAGCTTTTCATTCAGATAGGGATGCCGCAGTTCCTCATACTTGCGCTTCTGCCAATGCTCCAGAAACACCCGCCGCCCCTGTTCGTTGAGCAGGACAGCGCCGTCCTCCCGCAGGTCAAAATGCTCCGGCTGGATATAGCGCTTGTTGATGAGCGTCAGCACGAATCTGTCGCAGTACACGCTGCGGAATTCCTCCACCAGATCCAGCGCCAGCGACCTGCGCCCCGGCCTGTCCGTGTGCAGGAATCCCACGTAGGGATCCAGTCCGACCGCTTCGAGTGATGCTGCACACTGGCTCGTCATCAGCGAATAGGCAAAGGACAGCAGCGCATTCACCCGGTCAAGCGGCGGACGGCGGCTTCTGACCGTGAACCGGAAGTCCTCCTTCTGCTGTAGGATCATGTCGTCAAACACCGAGAAATACACGCTTGCAGCTTCGCCCTCTACGCCGCGCAGTGCATCTGCATCGGGCGCAGCTTCGGCATTCTGAATGGCCGTCTGCAAATACTGCGACTTCTGCCGGAACAGCTCGGTGTCGATGCGCAGCGCATGATCGCGCGTCATGCGTTCGAGCACCCAGCGGCTGTTGAAGAGCTTGGCGGCGATGCAATTCCGGGCGATGGCGAGACTTCGCGCCGGTGTATCCGCGATACGGTACTGCTCCCGTCTCAGCAGGACATTGCCCCGCGTTTCGCCCTCCACACGCGCCAGAAAATGCCCGCTGCGGCTCATAAAGACAAGTGAAATGCCGTCATGCGCACATTTTCCCATCAGCGCCGGACTTGTCCCCGCATGACCGAACGTCACGATCATTTCGAGATTGTGCAGCGGTACGCGGCCGAGCTCCTGACCCTCGCAGGAGATGACGATGTTTTCGCCGTCCAGTGACAGATAGCGGTCAGGCTGGTTGATATAGAGCGTATTGTGCAGCTTTTTCATGGCTCATCCTCCCCGTACAGCGTATCGCGCAGGTAGTCAGAAGCGCTTTTGGTCTTTTCCAGAGCAGGAAGACAGATCTCCTTCAGACTGCACGCATTGCAGGCCTTCCGGCGCTTGGCTTTTGGCGTGTGATGCCGCCGGTACAGCTCATGCATTTCCTGAATGACCGCTTCCGTGCGCTCCCGGAGCTGTTCATCAAACACCACCTTTGTCCGGTGCCGTGTCTCGCCGTAGTACAGGAAGCCCTCCCGGATCTCGCAGCAGAGCATGTCCTCGAGGCAGAGCGCCTGTGCCGTCAGTTGCAGCACATCGCAGTCATTCTCCTTCGGAGCGCCGCGCTTGTATTCGACCGGCACGATGCGGTATGTCCCTTCCATCCCGAACACCGGGATGCCCTTGGGATCCTGATGGAACTCGACCGCATCGCATTCGCCGGACAGCCCGAGCCGTGGAGAGGATACTGCCATCGCCCTTGTGATGACCAGAGTGCCGCGCTTTTCCCGGATGGCATCATCATGCACACGCTCGTGCATGAGATTCCCGTCCATCGTGCGCAGATTCTCCTCCCACTGCTGTTCCAGATGGATGAGCGCCCACTGCCGCCGGCAGAATGCAAAATGCTGGATGCCCGAGAGCATCAGGTATGCATCCTCCGGATAGCTCATAGCAGGTCAATGACCTCGGGCTCTGCGCCGTCGAGCTTATCGAGGGTGATGGCATAGTCATCGAAGCACTTCGGCGCGGTGACGCCGTCCTTCGGTGCAATGTGCAGCAGACGGTGGATCTTGGCGGAGGAGTACTGCGGCGTCTTGCTTCCGTGCTCCCACCAGTAGACCCGGCAGACCTCCATACTGCCCTCCGGACGAGCCGAGGAGCAGTCGTTCTCAAAGAGCGTGCAGAGCGCCTGCTTGATCTTCCCCGCATCCTCTGCCGTAAAGCCGGTCTTTTCGGCAAGCTGGCAGTTGATGCTGCCGTGGATGACGTACATGCCGAAGGAGATGCGGTGCTTGGTACCCATCGTATCCGAAGCCTTGCCCTCCTTGCCGCTCTCGCCGTTCACGCTCTTGGTGATCTGCATGCTCACGATGTCCACCGGCGACACACTGACCGCCTGCTGGATGCTGACAGGTCCTCTCACGCCGACGGAAACGTTATCGCCCTTGAAGGCAAATACCTGCCCGAAGCTGCGCACGTCGATCCATTCGGCACAGGCTGTCTGCGCATAGACATCCCGGTCGGTATTCTTGCCCTTGGTGATCGCCTTGAGGGCAGCGCTGCCCTCTGCACGGGCACGGAGGCTGTCGAAGCCGTCATCGCAGCGATCATCCGACTGCACGAAGATGCGCTCGCCCATATCCTGCAAGCGGTTGCGGATCTTGCGCTTGATGCAGACGTCGGAGATCTCCCCGAAGCCCTCGAAATTCTCGCGGGGGCGGTTGCCGTTCAGCGGGTCGCCGTTGGGGTTGGCGTTGGTCGCGGTGATGATGACAGAAAAGTCGATCTTATGCTGTAATGCTTCCATTTAGTTTTCCTCCTTTTCGGGCTTGTGTGAATACATGTATGCCATAAAATGATGGTAGCCGAGCAGATACATCGGTGACAGCCGGCTGTTGTCGGCAAAGGCTGCCGGGGTGAATTTGTCAGTGATCTCCTGGATCTGCTTTTCGACAGCCGTCTTGTACGGATGCTGGTTGAGATACGGCCGCAGGCGCTCCTCGATGTTCTGCCACGTCTGATATGGGCGCTGAGAGAAGTTTGCCCAGAAGCGCCGCGCATTCGTCACGCGCTTGTTCTTGTCGGTGTCGTCGTAGGTATCGCTCTCGGCCTTGTCGGCGATCGCCAGCAGACAGCCGTACAGATAGCTGCGGTCGGTCATATTCGGGTCATATCCCATAGGTATCGCTCCTTTCGCTTTAGCGCGCATCATGCCGCAGATGACCTCCACGACAGTGCGGTGGTTATAGCTCTGCTCATAGGCAAGCGGGTTGGACGCTTTCTGGTACAGCGCATGGATCAGATCATCGGGCACTCTCTGCCCCTTCATGACGCAGGGCAGCAGCCGCAGGATCTGTTCGCGCGTCACCTTCTCATCGCATTCGAGGAAAGTGCCCTGCTCCGATCCGTAGGCGGCACGGATGATCTCGAACAGGCTGAACGACTTCACGACTGTCCGTTTCTGCTTTCCGTCAAAGCGCATCCAGGCGGAATCGGCATGCCAGTTCTCCACATTTTGCAGGAAGTCCGAGCCTTTCAACTCCTCATACAGCGCAATGGAAAGCCGTCCGGTCGTTGCCGCATCCAGACCGAGCAGCATGACCTTGGTGCTGTCCTGAAATTTCGCCCCATAGCCCAGCAGATGTTTGGAGAGCTTTTCCTTATACAGCGGGAAGGAGTCGTACTGCTCCTCTTCCTCAAACTCGTCCTCGATCGGCTGCATGCCGAGCTCATCCGGCAAGGCTTCGAGCGCACTTGCCCATGTGACCAGCGTCAGGGAGCCGTAATTCTTTCCCTGCTTTGCGATGAGCCATTTCAGGGCGTTATGCATTTTCTGGGAGAAGTCATAGCTGACAGAGAGGGCTTCTTCCTTATCGGCAAAGCGCCCCCGGTAGGTAAAGCCGCTTTCGTCGTTGGAGGAGATAAGCTTTGCCTTGTCGCCGCTGTTCCTGACTTTGGAAGGGTGCTTGTAGGTGGAGGATCTAACCTCACCGGTCGCATAGCAGAGGCGCTCATTGCCCATCTGACTGCTGTTGAACGCCTGAAAGCTGTCGTACAGCGTGGTATCGAGCCATGTACAGGACTGATGATGCAAGTCATCATACTGCACCGCAAACCGGACAAAGGCATCCTCCTGTGCAATGGTATTGATCTTCGTGCCTTTGTCGAGCTTCCCGTTTTCATCCGTTTTCAGAGCGCCGCTTTTCACAAGATCCTGTATCAGCTCCGAACGCAGCAGGTACGTATACACTGCCTGAACTGCCGGATGCGTGTGCGGACTGTCCTTCCACGCTGCAAGCTGTGTCATATAGGCGTGGAAATAGTCGGCGTTGTCCGCACGCTTTCCGTCAGTGTATTTCGGATAGTCTCCCGCGATATACACCAACTTGTCCGCAAACGGCATCGGGGAGATGCCGTTTGCACGTGCGCCGGAATCCTCCGTCACCGGGATGATGGTGACAGTCTCATCCTTGGGAATTGTCCGGGCGCCTTTGAAATTGCCCTGCTCGTCGATCGTCACTTCGATCTGCGCATTGGCCGTGGAGTGTGAGACGGGGAGCAGACCGTTTTTCGGGTCGCTGCAAACCAGCCCATACACCCGATACAGCTCATTCGTCCAGCCCATCGAGCTCACCTCCTGCAAATTCCGCAAGACCGCTGAAATTGCCCTCACCGAACGGCTTGATCGCCATGTCCTTGATGTGCCGTGTGATGGTGCATTCCTCCGGGCGAATGAAATGGATCACGCCGTTTTCCATGACCGGATTCCAGAGCCGGAGCGTCAGCTTCCCTTTGTCCTCCTCACGGATCGCCTCATCCGCATAGGTGAAGCCATGCTCCATCAGACTGTAGGGGATCGTTCCGCAGTGGTCATATGCGCCCGTGCTTTCACCGAAGCGGCACGGCTCGACATAGCCCTGACACTCCCGTGTACCGAGGAAAATATCCCGACGCCCGCCGCGCTCGATCATACGCTTGGCAATGTTGTGGTGCTTGTTCTCATTGCGATCCTGCGCCAGCTCGGGACGATTCGGATTCCATTCAAAATGCGCCCGCACCTGGTAGTAGACATCCTCCAGATAGGTGTAATACGCAAGGTCATTGCCGCCGCCGTACTTGATCGGCCGGATGCCCTTGCGCGTAAAGCGGATCGGATTCATGATGCGCACATCGTCGATGATCCAGATCATTGTCGGCTTCCAGTAGACACTGTGCAGGATCCCTTTCAGTGCTTCATATGTAGGAATGGGATAGGATGTCTTCTCGCCGCCCGCACGGGTCAGGATGTCGGAGAACAGTGCATACCGCCCCCGGACGGCGAACTCAACGAAATTTGGATGTTCGGTTTTCAGAACGTCCATCAGCCTCAGCTCCTTTCTGTATAGCATTTTAAAATATCAGCACTTCCTGTTCCGCACCATCTGTCACGATGCCGCAGTCTACGTCATAATACTGCGGTTCCAATGCGATGACGCCGGACGCCAGTGCATAGACAGCGTGCAGGGATTGCAGCTTTCTCACATCATAGACACTGACCGTGTACTGCTGCGCTTTCCGGAGCAGCTCCCGGCAGCGACCCGGCGGGAGCTCGGTGTTCAGCGCCGCAATGAGTGCCTTCGCCTCTTCATTATATGGCACAAGAATATCCGTTGTCCGGCTGTCGATGACTTCAAACAGTGTGCCAGCCGTTTTGAAGGCCTGCACGGAGAACTGCATCGTCTTCGGCAGTCCGGAGGCTCTGAAGGCATCCTTGTTCAGTGACAGTAGCTCGATGAGCGTTGTCCTGATCTGGTACACACTGACCGGATAGGAGAGTTTATCATCCTCCTGACGGTACAGAAAGCTGAAATACAGGTTCTGCGTCTCACAGGAGAGATAGTCCGTGATCTGCGTATCGTCCAGAATGCGCTGCGCGATCTGCTGCGCCGTCTGAACGCCTTCGAGCCTTGCCACACGCTCTTCCTTGAGCTTGATGAGATAGACAGGACAGGGCTGCGCCGCTACGCCGTTCCGGTTGCAGCGCCCGGCTGCCTGTGCCGCATTGTCCAGCCCCGCAAGCGAGCGCACAACGCAGCGGAAGGAAATATCCACGCCCGCTTCAATGAGCTGTGTCGTCACACAGATAAGCGGCTGACCGGCTTTCAGCGTCTTGCGCATCGCGGCGATCTTTTCCCGCCGGTGTGCCGGACAGAGATTGGTGCTCAGGTGCATGACCTCCGCATCCGGGCAGCGTTCCTGCAACAACGTGAAAAGCGTTTTTGCCGCCGCCTTGGTGTTGACGATCAGGAGCAGATTTCCGTTTTCTGCATATTTCTCCGCGCAGAGATCCGCTGCTTCCTCATAGGAAAAACCGTAGGGCGTGACCGCAGAGAGCACATCCGTCCGGTGGAACACCGCGAAATCCTGCACCGTGTCGCCCGTCATGCTGGCGTTTTCATCGAGCAGCAGCGGGAATTCCGTCTGCTCCACCGCAGGCTGCGTGGCCGAGCAGAGCACAACGACCGCACCGCAGATATGTGTCAGGAAATTGACCGCAAGGTTGAACAGATGCACGCATTTCAGCGGAACAGACTGCACCTCGTCAATGATGATGACCGCATCCGCCAGCCGGTGCATCCGGCGCACAGCGCTGCTTTTTGCGGAAAAGAGCGTATTCAGGAGCTGTACCATTGTGGTGGCGATCACGGGTGCATCCCACTTTTCCGTGCGCAGCTCATACTCGTGGAGCTCCTCTGCCGTCTCAAGCTCGGAAAGCAGGTTGGAATGATGCTCTGTGAAATATGCATCGCCCGTGATGCTGCGGATCTCGTCGCTGTTCTGCTCCAGGATCGACATGAACGGTGCGGTGTAGAGGATCTTCTGTTTGCCGTGTGTCTTGCAGTATTCGATGGCAAAGCGCAGTGATGAAAGCGTTTTCCCGCCGCCGGTCGGCACGATCAGGCGGCAGGCATTTACGGGCTTGGCTGCAAATGCAGCACAGCGGTCAGAAATACTGCACCGCTGCACGGAAATGGGGTCGGTGCGCTTTGCAAAGGCATCGCATTTCGCGTGCATCCGCTCGTGCATGGCATCCCAGAGCGAGGGCAGGTCAACGTGCTCCTCTGTGCGTGTGTCGCTCATGAAATCGGCGGTATCCGTTCTGTCAGCGTCGATCAGACAGGATTGCAGAAAGCGCTCGAGCATGCCCATGTAGAAGGCAAGGCTCCTGATCTTGTGCGGCTTTTCATCGCTTGTCAGTCTGGCAAGATCCTTTAGTTTGGATTGCAGCGAATTGAATTCCTGTGCCGCCTGATGCAGCAGCGCGAGCGTCTCCTGCTCCGGCAGGATCTCATCCATATGAGAGAGCACCTCCGCATAGTCGTCCTCCTTTTGCACACGTTCAGCAAAATAATCCTCCTGGTCGCCGTTCAGCCAGTCGTGGATCCCGTGATGAGAAAGGATCGTGCGGCCGATCAGCCTTACAGCAGCCTGCATGTCGGCATCACCGGACTGCTCTGCAAGTGTGTAGAGGTATTTTGCTCCGGCAAAGCTGTGGTCGATCTCGCCGCGCCGGCAGTCAGATTCCTGCCGGATATAGCGCTCGAATGCGGCTGTCATTTTTCCGGCATCATGGAACAGTCCCTGCAATCTGGCGATATGCTCCGCGCCGATGGCGGCCGCATAGCCCGCGCAGAGCGATGCCGTTTGCTGACAATGTGCGGAGACGGTCTGGATGGCCTGACCGTGGTCGTCATCACGGATATGTGCGATCATAGGCTGTACCCCTCCTCTTCGTTTTGTATAGTATAGCATAAAATTATTAAGAAGTCAATAATAATTTGTATTTATAATAATATGGTGCGTAGCACAAAGCCGATCCGTGATACAGTAAAGCCCGACCTCTGCACCAAGAGAGACCGGGCATTTTTCTGATTTAGGAGATGCTTTTGCAATGATCTGTGTGTTTCAGCAGTCGGATACTTCAGAGCCTTTCAGGCGCTCGGCATCTCTTGCGACATGCGTTTCGAGGTCGGCAAGTCTGGTCGGCACCGGGATATGGCTCTCCTTGTCCGTGAGCTGCAATGCCAGGGCGCATGCGGTGTCAAGCGTGACATAGTTCCCGACGGAGATGAAGACCGGCTTGACGTCCTTGTGTGTCCGCAGGGCGCGGCCATATACCTCGCCGCCGATGACAATGTCCGTATAGCTGCCGGCTTCCTGTTCGGGCTCGGTATAGTCGGTCTTCTGATCGACGCGGAAATAGGTCTTGGCAATGCCGATCGTCGGCTTATGCAGATAAAACGAAGCATGCGTGGCGATGCCCATGTGCCGCGGGTGCAGATAGCCGTTGCCGTCAAAAATGAACACATCCGGGCTTGCCTCCAGCATCGCGACCGTTTTCAGGATCAGCGGAAGCTCTCTGAATGCGAGAAACCCGGGCATGTACGGCACCTCGATGATGCCGCTGTACTGCTTCTTTTCAACGATCTTGAGCGTTGTGGCATCTATGATGACGATACAGCACACCGCATGCTCCTCCTCGCCCTCCTTCCAGTAGGCAAGGTCTACGCCCGCCACAAGCTTTACCTCGCTGATCGCAAATGTGTCAACAAGTTCGATTTTGTCGCGCAGTGCATTCTGCTGCTGTAAGAACTCCTCCTGCATTTTGGCCAGATCCATGTTGGTTCCTCCTTTGATATGATCCCGGGCATGCCGTCCGGATCAGGTGTGATCGTATTGCTATTTCTATTATATCGGAAATCTTCGGAAAAAGCAAGGGGAGGGGGAGCTTCTTGACTGTTATAAGTGCCAAGCATTATTGAGGTTATCGGTATTTGATCTCTGTCATATCGACATGTGCCTACATCTATGGTATAATTGGTGTACAATACAGATACCAGAGGTCGGAAGCTACTTGAAAAGCATTGAAAGAGGAGAACAATGGATGAATCACAAGCTGTGAAAAACTATATCAAAGAAGAAACGGGAATTGACGTTTCAAAGAAACTGCTTGCCTTTATAATGAATCCTCATAAACTTGAAGGTTTAAATAATATGGCATTGAAAGA
>JAGADP010000017.1 GCA_017828885.1 Oscillospiraceae bacterium
CATTGGGGGACGGGGAGCCCCCGCGGGCAGACGCATGCCGAGTTTTCGTTAAACTGGCGGCGCAGAACATGCGCTGTTGGTGCACCATTGTCTGAAACCCCGAAGAGCGAAACAGGAGCAGCTTGCTGCGACGTGCTAAGAAAAAACAGCATTGCCCCCTTTGGCGAAGCCATTGGGGGACGGGGAGCCCCCGCGGGCAGACGCATGCCGAGTTTTCGTTAAACTGGCGGCGCAGAACATGCGCTGTTGGTGCACCATTGTCTGAAACCCCGAAGAGTGAAACAGGAGCAGCTTTGCTGCGATGTCCTAAGAAAAAACAGCGATGTCCCCTTTGCCGAAGGCATTGGGGACATGCGGACACCAGAACAGTGCATTTTCAATTAGCGAAGCAGGACGCCTGCCCGGGCTCCGGGCTCAAAGCATCTGGGCGCGGAGTTCCTCGGGAGAGAGGGGGGAGAGATAGCCCGGTGCAACGTCGAAGGCGGTGCGGCAGCCGGTCTGACCCTCAGCTCTCATGCGGCTGAGTGCTCTTGCATAGGCAACGAGGACGGAAGCGGTGAACTCCGGATTGGAGCCGAGCTTCAGGGAATACTCGATCGTCTGGTCGGTCGTCTCGCCGTCGCCGGTCTTGCCGGAGCGGATCACGAAACCGCCGTGCGGGAGGGAGGTATGATCACGGTCAAACTCCTCCTCGGTGATGAAGTTCACAGTGGTGTTGTACTGGTCGAAGTAGTTCTTCATGGTCTTGATGTCGTTCTCGATCTGCGCCTTGTCTGCGCCCTCCTCGGCAACGACATAGCATACACGCTCGTGCTTCTCACGGGTGGAGAGCTCCGGCTGGCTGCCGCTGCGGACTGCATCCATCGCAGCCTCGATCGGGCAGGTGTACTGGATGCCGCGCTTTACGCCCTTAACGCGCCTGATAGCGTCGGAGTGGCCCTGGGAAACACCCTTGCCCCAGAAGGTATAGGTCTTGCCGCTGCGCAGGATGCTCTCGGCATACACGCGGTTCAGCGAGAACAGACCCGGATCCCAGCCGAGAGAGATCATCGCCAGATGGCCGTTCTCCTTGGCTGCCTTGTCCACGTTGGCGAAGTGCTCCGGGATGCGTGCGTGGGTGTCGAAGCTGTCGATGACGTTGAAATCCTTGGCGAGTGCCGGGGTCTGCTCCGGCAGGTCGGTCGCGCTGCCGCCGCAGATGATGAGAACGTCAACAGCGTCCTTATACTTGGCAATGTCCGCAATGCTGTAGACCGGGATACCGGCCGTCAGGAGCTTGACGGTCTCGGGCGCACGGCGTGTGAAAACGCCGACCAGCTCGGTGTCGTCATTCTGACGGATGGCAAGCTCTACGCCCTTGCCGAGGTTGCCGTAGCCTGCGATGGCGATTCTGATTTTGCTCATGGGAAATGCCTCCACTTCATAAAATTAAGTTTACCCGAATATTATAGCACAAAAACCGGCATTTGTAAAGAAAAAAATGTATCCTGGCTTCATTTTTTATGAATATTAAGTAAAAAGGGGCTTTTGGCTAATAAAGTTTTGTTGATAGTGGGAGTACATCTGTATTTTGGGTGTGGACAAGGCGGAATACCACAATTTGTCAGAGTGACGGAACGTCTGTACCATTTTTGTGCAGAAAAGAGGATTCCTGAAAACCATGTAAAACGTGAAAACCTCCTCCCGCGCAGGGAGGAGGTCTTTGTTTGGCTTAATAGGCCTTGAACTCATAGCCGCACGCGGTCGCATAAGCCTGCGCGGTGGAATCCTTCCGGCCGTAGAGCACGAAGTCCGGATTGGTGCCGAACGTATCGTCATCGGTGCAGATTTTGCACTCCCGGTTGAACACCGTTGCCGACTTCAGACTGGTGCAATAGCCGAATGCCGCCTCGCCGATCTCGGTCACGGACATGGGGAACTCCACAGTCTCGAGGCTCGCGCAGTCATAAAATGCCTTGTCGCCGATGCTCGTCAGCGCGCCCGGAAGATCCACCCGGGTGAGCTCCTCGCAGCCTGCAAATGCCGCCGCACCGAGGGTCTCGACCTTCGCCGGCAGCTTGACCGTGGTCAGGGGTGTATTCTGGAATGAAAGCGCTCCGATCTTCACAAGGGACGGACTCATGCCGAAGCTCACCTTCGTCATGCCCTCGCAGTTCGCAAATGCGCGGTCGCCGATCACATAGACAGAGCCCGGCAACGACACGGCCGTGATGGCCTTGTTGCCCTCGAAGGCGCCGGCCGCGATGCAGGTAACGCCGCTGCGCACCGAAACATCCCCGATGGCCGCCTGCCCGTTGATGAGGATGCTGTTCACCATGACGAGGGGATCCTCCGATTGCTTTTCCTTTATCCATGCGGTGCCCTCAAACGCATGCGCACCGATGTGCGTCACGCTCTCCGGGATGGTGACCGACCGCAGATTGGTGAAATCCCTGAACGCCTCATCCCCGATGTAGGTCACGCAGTCCTCGAACGTCACCGAGGTCAGGCTCTCCGGGATGTAGCCCGTCGGGTTGACCGCGGTCACGGTCTTGTTCTCCACGACCCGCGGAACTGACAGGACAGATGCGCTGTAGCTCGAGAGGAAGCCGATCATTTCGGCGTGATCGTCATAGAGATTATAGCGTATATCGTGCAGAGAGACCGACCGCACGAATCGCGCATCGCTCGTCTCCTCGCCGGAAAGCACCTCCTCCTTGGTCAGGATCTTTCCTTCGATCTTCATCAGGCTGCACCCAGTCAGCAAAGTGCCGGCGGACAGCGCCGCAAGCAGCAATGCGGCGGGCTTTTTGAGATTCATGTCGTTTCCTCCAATGGTTTCTGATCCGACGCCACATCGGGCATCCGGTAGGTCTTTTTATACTCCTTCGGCGTCATGCCCATGTAGCGGCGGAACACCTTGATAAAGTAGCTCTGTGAGCTGAATGCAAAGAGATTGCTGATGTCAAGGTCGCTGTATTCGGAATACAGCAGCAGCGCGGCGGCGCTCTCGGTCTTCATGCGGTTGACATAATCGCTGAACGATACGCCGGTCTCCGTCTTGAAAATGCGGGAGAGGTGAGCCTCGCTGAGGTGGAGCAGCTCCGCAGCATCGCTGAGCAGCACCCTGTCATGCAGGTGACCGCTGATATACTCGATGGTCTTGACGACGGGCTTGGAATACACGCCCCGCGTCCGGATGAGGTTCATGCGGCGGGTGTAGTCCTCGAGCATATCCTTGTGGATCTCCCGGACGGCGTTCTCGTTCAGGCTCTCGTCGGCCTTCATGATATAGACATCGCTGAGCCGGTAGGCCTCCTCCGGCGTCATGCCGTGATGGATGCAGAACCGTGCGATCAGCGCAGCGGAGACGACCATGTGATATTTCAGATTGCGCAGGGCATCCTTGCTGAGGACACCGCAGCCCTCGCTGAACAGCGGCGAATAGAAAAACCGCATCATTTCGAGATTGCCCGCAGCAATGCTCTCATAAAAGGCGATCTCACGGTCAAACGGCGCACGCTCAAACCGTTCCTCACGCTGTGAAAAAAGCTGCTGTGCAAGGTGCTTTTCGGTCTCACTGCTCATGAAATACGCCCCCTTTGGTCGATGGTTACTTTTATTATAGCACATTTTATGGGAGAATGCAAGACAAAAATCAGCGGCGCATGAATACTCTGCGCCGCTGATCTTTTGCATCTTTGATGTCACTGCAATTTAACTCACTGGTTATCCTGATCGTCACCGTTTTTCTTCTTCATTGCATCAAGCTTTCCGGCAAGAGCCCCTTTGAGCTTTCCGAGTCCCCCCTTGACAGAATCAAATGCTTTGTCATAGTCATTCTTTTTGGCCTCTTCCGTCCGGACTGCATTGTCTGCTATTTCTTGTTCCAGCATAGCTGCGATCTCAGTCAGATAGGCTCTCTCGTCTTTTGCGTAGATATTCTCGATCGCTTTTTTGAATTCCTTCAGGGTGTTGCCAAACAGAACCTCTGTAACCGCTTTGTCTGTTTCCAGCACGAGACCATATCCGTTCTTTTTCTGCATATACACGTAGGAATGATGCACCATTTTGATGATAGAATCCTTCATTTGCAGGATAAGTGCTTCCAGCGCATCCCCCTTAGCGGGGTCATATTCATCTTCCAGAATGGAGATCGTCTTGATAAATGCTGTAAACTTCTGTTCGCGCTTGAACCGGTCATTTTCCGAGAGAGACAGCATGCATCTGCTGAACGCTGAATAGAAAACAGCTTCAAGATCACCGGGTATCTGCTCTTCCACTCTGTCGTAATACTTTTCTGCATCTTCCCAGTCCTCTTTTTCCAGAGCTCTGCGGGCATTTTGATACAGATTGTCGATCGTAGCACCAGGTGTCACCATTGGGGCAGGTGCCGAACGTGTCGGCTGTTCAGCCGGTGTTATTTCTGCCGGACAGCCGCACACAGGACAAGCAGTCTTGTCAGCAGGGAATTC
This sequence comes from Oscillospiraceae bacterium, assembly GCA_017828885.1. Lineage (GTDB taxonomy): Bacteria > Bacillota > Clostridia > Oscillospirales > Ruminococcaceae > UBA3855. The sequence goes on from JAGADP010000017.1 coordinate 4,455, forward strand.
CGTGCCGCATTCAGCACACACGATATTTCTGGAGACTGATACGGGAGAACCGCAATGCGGGCAGCTCTGCGCCTTATCTGAAACTTTTCCTCCACATTCTGAACAAGTGATCAATGCCATAATAACATCCTCCTTTTATAATATTCAACTGATTTGTTAGTTCACAGTAATCCTACTGCTGATATACTTTATTTTTTCGGGAGCTTTACCTTGACCGTGCAGAGCTTTTTGTATCCAAAGCCGTTATATACACTGATTTTGTATTTCACCACACCGTCTCCGTTGACATCACTGCTGTTGACCTGTGCATCATATTTATTACCGAATATCTCACTTTCATAAGCAGTCGTCGTATATTCGGCTCCGTCCTCGCCTTCGATAAGATACACCTTGGAATGATCCTTGCAGATGAAATACAGAGCCGCCATTGAAGTTGTACCCAGGTCTGATGCATAGACCTTTCCGGCTTTGCAGTTCTTGGCAGTATCTATTTTTCCAATCAGATGATTTGCTTTCAGCGTAACAGTATTTCCTGCAAAGCAGGACGAGATCAGCAGGAGGAACAGCAGAGGAATAACGCCGCACACTGCGATCCTTCCGACCTTTCCGATCTTGTTCCAGAAACCGCCAACAGTCTTGGCCGCTTCGGAATTCATGACCTTCTGGACTTGTTCGTTCTCCATTGCTTTGGCGAATTGGTCTGAATTCCGGATACCTTCGATCGCGCTTGAAACGTTGCTGTCAATTTTCTGACTGACCGCTTCCGCAGTCTGTCTGACAGCATTTGCCTGCTCACTGTCAAATACATTTGTCTTTTTTTCATCGTTCATATGATTCGCCTCCTGCATTAAAAATATAGAACCGAACATCCACATTACTAAAAATAATGTAGATTTCTTGATAATAGTATATCACATTGCACATAAAAATGCAAGTAAAAATTGAATATAATTTTAAATATATGATTTATTACAATTTTAGGTTACAATTATTATAAGAACTGCACAAGAGGTGAGAGCGATGTTTACGATCAGAAAGCCGTCTGCGTCCAACAAAACGATCCGTATGCCAGACACGTTAATAGAAAAACTGGAGAAACTCGCAGCACAGCACGACATTTCCTTTAATCAGCTCGTTGTACAGTGCTGTGAATATGCCATAGACCATCTGGACAAGGATGAGCAGGAGCACATCTGCAACGACTAAGGATCTGCGCCCGAACACACCACCACAGCCGCAGACGAGGCACCGCTCGTCTGCGGCTGTTTCCGTCAGTGTGATATCCTTTCTTGCCCTTTCCGACACGTTCCCCCGCCATGCTGCACTTGACATATCTTCCCAAATGTGGTATGCTAAGTAGTAGGAATCTACCAAATAGGAAAGGAGTGAGCCCATGCCGGAAACCACTTCCGCAGCGGAGACGGAAAGCCGTACTGCTGCGCCGCTTTCCATCGGCAATATCCCACTGACTGACGAAATGACCGAGGAGGAGAAAGAAGCCCTCGCATCCAGCGAGAGCAGCAGACCTTCCCG
>JAGADP010000136.1 GCA_017828885.1 Oscillospiraceae bacterium
GGTCTACAACGTGGCAGGCGGCAAGGCCGTCTCTGTGCTGGAGATCGTGGAGCTGCTGCAAGCGCTGAGCCGTGAGACATTTATTTTAGAGACAGAGGACACCGGCACCGGCAGTACCGTGGCGGGCGATATTGCCAAGCTGCGGGAGGATACCGGCTATGCACCGGAGTATTCATTGGAGGAGACACTGCATACCATGCTCGACCGCTGCCGCCGCAGCTTCGGCATGGAGTAAGGAGGAGCCATGATCACGAAAACATACGAGCCGGGTTCCGGCATCGGAAAGACAGGGCAGACGCTCCGGGAATTCGGTGAGCGCCAGAACGTCATGAACCAGAAGCTCAACGAGCAGTACGAGGCGCTGCACATGCGGTGTGAGGTGTTGGCGGAGCATCTGGGCGATGCGCTGGCACGGATCGCCGAGCTCGAAGCGGCGCTTACTGCGTTGCAGAAGGAGCAGGAGCTCAACATCCGCCGTTTCAGCCGCTGCGCCGCCGATCTTGACCGCGCCGAAGCGGAGATCGACCGCCTGCGCCTGACCTCCAAGCTCAACACCAACGCCATCGACCGCCTGACCAAGGGCGGGGCTCCGGAGGAAGATGACGCCGAGGAGACCTGATGCTTTTTCTGCTCATCCCCTCTTGCTTTTTTTCGCAGGATGGTATATAATAGAATATGTTGAATTTTGCGTTCTGAAATACAGCGCAGGGCTGCTCCTGCGGAAAGGAAAAAGCTATGAGCTCTGGAAAGATCGGATTTGATAATGAAAAATACCTGCAAATGCAGTCCGCCCATATCCGGGAGCGGATCGCCCAGTTCGGCGACAAGCTCTATCTCGAATTCGGCGGAAAGCTGTTTGACGACTACCACGCATCCCGCGTGCTGCCGGGCTTCAAGCCGGACAGCAAGCTCCAGATGCTGCTCCAGCTCAAGGACGATGCCGAGATCGTCATTGTCATCAATGCCGCTGATATCGAGAAAAACGAGGTGCGCGGCGACCTTGGCATCACCTACGATGTCGATGTGATCCGCCTGTACAATGTCTTCACCAAGATCGGCCTGTACGTGTCGAGTGTGGTGCTGACCCGCTACGACAACCAGCCGACCGCCGATGCTTTCCAGAACCGTCTGGAGCAGCTCGGCATCCGGGTGTACCATCACTATGCCATCAAGGGCTATCCGTCCAATCTCTCGCTCATCATGAGCGACGAGGGCTATGGCCGCAATGAGTACATCGAGACCAGCCGCCGCCTGGTGGTCGTGACTGCACCCGGTCCGGGCTCCGGCAAGATGGCGACCTGCCTGTCGCAGATCTACCACGAGCACAAGCGCGGCATCAATGCCGGCTATGCGAAGTTCGAGACCTTCCCGATCTGGAACCTGCCGCTGCGCCACCCGGTCAACATCGCCTACGAGGCAGCGACCTCCGACCTGAACGATGTGAACATGATCGACCCGTTCCATCTCGAGGCCTATGGTGAGACGACTGTCAACTACAACCGCGACGTGGAGATCTTCCCGGTGCTCAATGCGATGTTCGAGCGCATTCTCGGCGAATCGCCCTACAAGTCGCCCACGGACATGGGCGTGAACATGGCGGGCAACTGCATCTTTGATGATGACGCCGTCAGCGCCGCCGCCAAGGAGGAGATCATCCGCCGTTACTATGCCGCGCTCTGCGGCTTCAAGAAGGGCACTGCCACCGAGGAGGAGGTCTACAAGCTCGAACTGCTGATGAAGCAGGCCAAGCTCTCCACCGAGGACAGAAAGGTCGTTGCTGCCGCACTTGAGAAGGAGAAGGCGACCGGCGAGCCTGCCGCTGCGATGGAGCTGCCGGACGGCACGATCCTGACCGGCCGTACATCCGACCTGCTCGGCGCCTGCTCGGCGCTGCTGCTCAATGCGCTGAAGCATTTTGCAGGGCTGCCGGATGATGTGCTGCTCATGTCGCCGCATGTCATCGAGCCGATCCAGAACCTCAAGGTGCAGCATCTCGGCAACAACAACCCGCGCATCCACACGGACGAGACGCTCTATGCCCTCGCCATCTGCGCCACCACGGACGACAATGCCGCACAGGCGATGGCACAGATCTCGAAGCTCTGGGGCTGCGAGGTACATTCCACCGTCATCCTCTCTCAGGTGGACGAGCGCATCTTCAAGCGCCTCGGCGTCAACCTGACCTGCGAGCCGAAGTTTTCGTGATCGTAAAAGCCTCTCCCTGTGAAAGGGAGAGGCTTTTTGCAGGGCGCTCACCTATTGACATCGCACCTGTTTTATTGTATAATGGCAGTAAAGGCGGGAGATCCCCGCATAGTCTGGTATATCAGAAGGAGGTCATCATGAAACGAGCATTGTGTATTGCTACAGCGTCCGCGTTGCTGCTTGCCTTGGCAGCCTGCGGAAAGCAGGACAGCACCAGCTCCACCCCTGCGCAGAATGCCCCGGCGGCATCGGCCGGTGATGCTGCCGGAAGTCCTACCACCGGAGAGCTCACGCCCGGTGTCCTGTACTGTCCCGGCGCAGCGGAGGGCGGACAGGTTCTTATCCGTGCCATGCGCCTTGACGGCAATTTAGCCGGCACCGCGGAAGGCAAGATCAACAACAAACCGCTGTCCGACAAGGACATCCGCTTCATTTTTGAGCTCGATGAATGGGTCTCGGTCTATCTCGATACCGACGAAAGTGACGGCCTGACCGCCCGTCTTGTCCCGCACCAGACCGACACGGCGGCCTACACCCAGAGCTTTTATGAAATGGCGTCCGAGGATCTGCCGCATCTTGACCTTGTCAAGCCCGAGGAGGCGGACGGCGAATGGGGCAGCTTTTACCTGAATCCCGACACCGGGAACGCCGGAGATTATGACCTCATGATCGCCAAGGACGGCAAGCCCACCGCGGTGGTCTGCCTGCGGTTCTACAACCAGAACGAGCTGAGCAGCAAGTCCGATGAAGAGCTATTGCAGCTCATGAACGCCCAATGATACAAAAACGAGCCTCCGCGATGGGGGCTCTTCTGTTGTACTAATCTATAAAGGCATCCCGCATGGAGGTCTCCTGGCAGGCCTTCTCGCCCCAGTGATTCGCCCATTTTTCGGTGTAGAACCGGTAGTAGGACAGGCGCTTCTTCCGCCGGTAGCGCCGGCAGACCGGGAGCTGGAACCACAGCACGGACGGCAGCACGATCACCGGCAGATACAGCCAGCCGAGCACCGCCGACTGTACCGTATGCCCGTATTCATGCACGAGAAGCGGGCGGTGGCGGAGGGCATGTTCGTTCATGAAGATGAAGCAGCCCATCGAGGTGCAGCCGCGGAAGCTCCACGACGTGACAAAGGCGCTCTGGAACCGCAGATGTTCATGCTTCCGCCAGATCGCCGCCATACACAGCCCAACGATGTTCTGCGGCAGACACCATGTGCATTGCAGCAGGATCCACAGTATCCGCAAGATCAGTTTCAAGCGCCCACCTCCTCCGGGAAGAATTTCTACCAAGTATTATAGCACGTCAGGGGGCTTTTGTCAAATATGCATGAAGCAGACGGGTGCTTTTTGAGCGTTCTTGCCCAAACAATGGGCATAATTGCCTAAAATCTTCTCAAAAAACCGGCATTTCGACCAAAATGCACTTCTGTTTTTTATCTATAATGTAGGTAGACATTTTTCCGCAAGTATGCTATAATACAAATCAGGCAGGGAAACCTGCTCTCATAGGCAAACAGTATGAAGAAGATGAGAAGAAATGCCCTCTGAATCGCAGGGGGTATTTTAGTACATGAAAGGATGAGGATCTATGCAGAAAAAACTGATCGCACTTATGCTCTTAGGCGCCATGCTCACTGCAACAGGCTGTGCCGGCAAGACCGAGAGCAGCATCGAGGCCACCGAGCCTACCGCCCAGGAGGTCACCGAGGCTACCACCGAGGAAGTGACCGAGGCACCGACCAATGCCCCCTTCCCGGAGGCTGACCCCAACGCTGTGACGTTCGACAACGTGGGCGCTGACATCGCCGTGATCGTCGTGGATGACGACGCTTCCGTGGACGGCACGCTGTCCATCGAGAGCGTGGACGGCAACAACATGTTCAAGTTCACCGACAACACCACCACAGCCGACAACATCTCCAAAGCCGTGCAGAAGGTGCGCATCGACGTGACTAAGCTCCTGGCCAAGGAGCAGCTTGAGCTCGTGGATCACATCGAGTTCGATGTCTGCGCACAGGCGAAGGATACCGTATTCGTCAACGATGACGGCGA
>JAGADP010000137.1 GCA_017828885.1 Oscillospiraceae bacterium
ATCAATGAAGGTGAAGCCGAGATAAGCGGCGATCGCGATACCGTTGAGGTACTCGCCGCGGCTGGCGGCATACTCACGGCCGGCATGGGCAAGGTTGGCCTTGATCTGCTGGAACTGTTCCTCGAGGGAGAGGGTCAGGCCGAGATCGGCGATGATGTCGTTGTAGCGCTTCTTGATATTCTCGAAATCCTGGGAGAAATCCTCACCCAGGGCAGCCTTCTCATAGCAGGCATACAGCATATCGGTGACCTTGATGTCATCGGAAAAACGCTTGCCCGGTGCGGAGGGGACAACATAACGTCTGTTCGCATCGCTCTTGATGATCGCAGCGGCCTTCTTGATCTGCCCTGCATCTGCAAGGCTGCTGCCGCCGAACTTAACTACCTTGATTGCCATTTGATTGACTCCTTTTCCTACGTAATTCTGAAAAAAACTTACATTGTTAATTATATGCGATTCTGGTCAAAAAATCAATTGGAAATCAGTACAAATTTTACGATATGTAAAAATGCTCTTTTGGTGAATACGACTGTATTTCTACGGTGGACAACCTACAGAGCGGGGCAAGGCGGGTTTTTCAGGTGTGCCGCGGATTTCTGCTTGACAAGCAGCGCAGAACATGGTATAATAGAATACTGTAAGAGAAGCCGCTGTGGTGGAATAGGCAGACACAAGGGACTTAAAATCCCTCGGAGTAAAATCCGTACCGGTTCGACCCCGGTCAGCGGCACTTGCAGCCGAAGGCTGCGCCAGACGCGCTCCAAGCTTTGCTTGGGGCGGTATTTTTTTGCCCGCGTCTGGACCGCCTGCAACTGCCTTCTTCTACATGAGGGTTGAAATCCCGGTGTTTATGTGCTATAATGACAAAGAGGGAGAGATCCTCAATATCGTACTGAAAGGATGTCAATTGCTATGAAAAGACTATGGATCGCACTGATCATTGCCGGCTGTCTCTGCCTGACCGCATGTACTGATGCATCGGCAGAAACAGAATCGTCAGCAACGCAGGAAACACAGGTCGTTACAGAGTCGCCTGCAACGGAGACAGAGGAACCCACCGAAACAGCACCGGCAGAGACCGGACTTGACTACCTTGTTCTCGTGAATAAGCAGAATCCGCTTCCGGAGGACTGGGAAAAGACGATCGAGGTCGTGCATACGCCCAACTCGCTCGGCGATGATGTGGAAGTAGAGGCAGAAGCCTATCAAGCCTATCTGCAATTGAAAGAAGCACTCGCTGCCAAGGATGTCAGGGTGGATCTGGACTCGGCGTACAGAAGCGTTGCCGAGCAGCAGAGGATCGTTGATGACTTCACTGTCACCTACGGCGAGGACTATGTGAAGCAGTATGTGGCTGTGCCGGGTTATTCCGAGCATCACACCGGTCTTGCACTGGATCTCTACCTGAACATTGACGGCGAGGATGTCTATCTCAATGAAGATATGGTCGAGTATCCCGAGATCTGGGCGCAGATCCACGAGGAGCTCCCGCACTATGGCTTTATCCTGCGCTATCTTGAGGGCAAAGAGGACATCACGGGTTACAGCTATGAACCGTGGCATATCCGCTATGTCGGCGATACCGCAGTCGCTGAGGAGATCACGGCGCAGGGCATCACGCTCGAGGAGTATCTTGGCGCAGATGCAGGCAAGGATACGACCGAAGAGGCGACTGATGCTTCCGGCGGCGACGGTCTGTATTTCTCGAACCAGCCGGTGATCGATTCGCCTGACTGGGTGAAGGAGCTGCCTGCTGCGAAGGAGGACGGCACCAAGCAGATGTTTGTGGTGGCTGCGATGGGATCGGAACTGACCACAGCAACGATCTCGATGCATGAGAAGGACGCTGACGGAAACTGGAAGCAGATCCTGTCCACGCCCGGCTTTGTCGGCAGGAATGGCATGGTTGCCGATGAAGAACGTGTCGAAGGCTGCGGCAAGACGCCGATCGGCACCTATCATTTCAACAAGGCATTCGGCATTGCCGACGATCCGGGCTGTAAGCTACCGTATACCAAGGTCGATGATGATACCTACTGGTCCGGCGACAGCCGTGAAGGGATGCATTACAACGAGATGGTGGACATCAAGGACTTCCCGGATCTCGACACGGAAAACAGCGAGCATCTCACGGACTATGAATACGAGTACCAGTACTGCCTGAACATCGGCTTCAATGAAAATGGCACCCCCAACAGAGGCTCTGCGATCTTCCTGCAATGCTTCGGTACCCAGAAGCCGTACACCGGCGGCTGTGTGGCAGTTCCGGAGAACATCATGAAGCAGATCATGCAGTGCGTAGATCCGGACTGTGTGGTCGTGATCGACCTGTTCGAGAATATGAACGGCAGCTTCTGAGGCAATATCGCACAAAGACCTGCAAACACATACAATAAGCGGCGCATCCTTCATGATGAAGGGTGCGCCGTTTTGTCAGCTCACCCGAAAACGGATTCCCCCTGTAAAACGCTTCACAAACCTTGACACATCGTCTTTTTCATGATATAATGAAAATAGCCATGCAATTTGAACAGAATATCTGCCAGATTGCACAAAACCAAACCGTAGCTTCTATGCAAAACGGCGAGGAAAAATGCGGAAAGAAGGTAAATCCATGTTTTTTCAGAAGGACATTGAGACCATGCCCCGACAGGAGCTCGAGGCGCTGCAGCTCCAGAAGCTCCGGCATCAGGTACAGTACTGTATGGACAATGTACCGTTCTACCATGAACGTCTGACCAAGGCAGGCGTGACGGCGGACAAGATCAAGACACTCTCCGACATCCAGTACATCCCCTATACCACCAAAGCTGACATCCGGGATAACTATCCCTTTAGTCTGTTTGCAGTGCCGATGAAGAAGATCGTTCGTATCCATGCTTCCTCCGGTACCACCGGCAAGCCCACCGTTGTCGGCTACACCCGCAATGACCTTGACATCTGGAGCGATACCGTTGCCCGCTTCTGTGCGGCTGTCGGCGTCAATGAAGATGATATCTGCCAGATCGCGTTCGGCTACGGTCTGTTCACCGGCGCGCTCGGTCTGCACTACGGCCTGGAAAAGCTCGGCTGCTCTGTCATCCCGATCAGCTCCGGCAACAGCAAGAAGCAGTCCATGATCCTGAAGGATTTTGGTACCACTGTCCTGATCTCCACACCGTCCTATGCGATGTACATGAGCGAGGTCGCCCACGAGTGCGGCATCACCAATGAGGATCTGAAGCTCCGCATTGGTCTGTTCGGCTCCGAGGGCTGCACCGATGCGCTCCGCGATAAGATCGAGAAGGGCTTCGGCCTGTTCTCCACCGACAACTACGGCATGAGCGAGCTCCAGGGCCCGGGCGTTTCGGGCGAGTGCGAGTACCGCTGTGGTCTGCATTTTGCAGAGGATCACTTCCTGCCGGAGGTCATCAATGCCGAGACCGGCGAGGTGCTCCCGCGCGGCGAAAAGGGCGAGCTCGTTGTCACGACGCTCTCCAAGGAGGGTATCCCGCTGCTCCGCTACAGAACCAAGGACATCACCCGCATCCACTATGAGCAGTGCAAGTGCGGCCGTACCCATGCCCGTATGGAAAAGGTACAGGGCAGAACGGACGACATGCTCAAGATCCGCGGCGTAAATGTCTTCCCGTCCCAGATCGAGTCCGTGATGGCAAGCATTGACGGCATTTCGCCGCATTATGAGCTGATCCTCACCCGGAAGCACTACACCGACAGCCTGGAAGTCCGCATCGAGATCAATGACGAGCGCCTGCTGGAGAATTTTGCCGATCTGGAGCGCAAACAGAAGGAAGCCGTAGACCAGCTCAAGACCGTCCTCGGCATCCAGGCAAAGGTTACGCTCGTGGCACCGAGAACCATCGCACGCTACGAAGGCAAGGCAAAGCGCATTATCGACAAGCGCTCTGAGGCAGAAGCATAAAAAACCTGCGGGTGCAGGGCTGCATAGTCCTGCCGAGGAGGGTTTAGAGAGGGCGAGCAGCCCTCCCTAAGCGGACGACAGTCCGCAAAAAACTACCGTAAAGAAAGGATCAATCCCAATGAAAGAACTGATGATCGGCAACGCTGCCGTTGCCAGAGGTCTGTATGAAGCCGGCGTGGAGGTCATCTCGAGCTATCCGGGCACACCGAGTACCGAGATCACCGAATTTTCGGCAACCTATGACGATATTTACTGCGAGTGGGCACCGAACGAGAAGGTCGCCATGGAGGCTGCCTTCGGCGCATCGCTCCGCGGCGTGCGTTCCGCCTGCGCGATGAAGCACGTTGGTCTGAACGTGGCAGCGGATCCGCTGTTCACCCTCTCCTACACCGGCGTGACCGGCGGCCTGGTGGTCTGTGTGGCAGACGACCCGGGCATGCATTCCTCCCAGAATGAGCAGGATTCCCGTCACTATGCCATCGCTGCGAAAGTGCCGATGCTCGAGCCGGCGGATTCCTCCGAATGCAAGGAGTTCGCAAAGCTGGCGTTCGACATCTCCGAGGAGTTTGACACACCCTGCCTGCTGCGCATGTGTACCAGAATCGCACACGCCCAGAGCGTTGTAGAGCTCGGTGAGCGCGTGGTGCCGGAGAAGAAGCCCTATGAGAAGAATCCGCAGAAGTACATCATGGCACCGGCCAACGCCATCCGCCGCCATCCGTTCGTGGAGGAGCGCACCAAGAAGCTGACTGCCTATGCCGAGACCTCGCCCGTGAACCGCATCGAGATGGGCGATACCAAGATCGGCATTATCGCGACCGGCGCCTGCTATCAGTACTGCAAGGAGGTCTTCGGTGAGGGCGCTTCCATCCTCAAGATCGGCATGATCAATCCCCTGCCGGTACAGAAGATCAAGGACTTTGCCGCATCCGTGGAGAAGCTTTACGTTGTCGAGGAGCTCGACGGCGTGATCGAGAGCCACTGCAAGAACATCGGCGTGGAGGTCATCGGCAAGGAGCTCTTCGGGCCGCTTGGTGAGTTCTCCCAGAAGTCCATTGCAGAGGCATTCGGGCTCCCGGCAAAGGAGACCGTCACCGCTGACACCCAGATCCCGGTACGTCCGCCTGTGATGTGCTCCGGATGTCCGCACAGAGGCATGTTCTATGTCCTCTCCAAGAACAAGATCACCGTCCTTGGCGACATCGGCTGCTACACCCTCGGTTCGGCTGCTCCGCTGACCGCACTGGATTCCACCCTCTGCATGGGCGCATCCATCTCCGGTCTGCACGGCTTTGCGAAGGCTGCCGGCGGCGAGGCTGACCACAACACCGTCTGCGTGATCGGTGACTCCACCTTCATGCATTCTGGTATGACAGGTCTTGCCAACATCGCCTACAACGGCTCCAAGGCAACTGTCATCATCCTCGACAATTCCATCACCGGCATGACCGGTCATCAGCAGAACCCGACCACCGGCTTCAACATCAAGGGCGATCCGGCGACCAAGATCAACCTCGAGGCGCTGTGCCATTCCCTCGGCATCAACAGAGTCCGCGTGGTTGACCCGTACAACCTCGAAGAGACTGAGAAGGCCGTCAAGGAGGAGCTGGCAGCCGATGAGGCTTCCGTCATCATCAGCCGCCGTCCGTGCGTCCTGCTCAAATATGTCAAGGCGAAGAAGCCCGTCATGGTCGATCCCGACAAGTGCAAGAGCTGCAAGCGCTGCATGAAGCTCGGATGTCCGTCCATCCGCATCAAGGACGGCAAGGCCAACATCGACACGACCCTGTGCGTGGGCTGCGGCGTCTGCGAGCAGCTTTGCCCGTTCGATGCGATCGGCCATGAGGAGCCGACCATGGCGGAGCTCCCGGCTGCACAGTGCGTAGGGCAGTAAGTATGGACAGAGTAGAACAGGCAGCGCAGTACAAGCGCATGAACAACTGCTGTCAGGCAGTGCTCCTCGCCTATGCAGATGTGCTCGGGAAGACCGAATCCGAGCTCTGCGCCCTCGGCAAATGCTTCGGCGCAGGCATGGGCGGAATGCAGGGCACCTGCGGCGCGCTCGTCGGCGCGGAAATGGTGCTGAGCCTGACCGGCGGCAACATGGCACAGGCCAAGGTGCTGCATCAGAAGTTCACGGCACTCTGTGGCGCATCGCTCTGCAAGGACATCAAGGGCGTAGAGACAGGCAAGGTGCTCTGCTCCTGTGAGGACTGCGTGCGGAATGCAGTCAAGGCATTGGAGGAGCTGCGAAATGGATCATGAGACCAACCAGTCGAACCTGACCCCGGAGGAACAGGCGGAGCTGAATGAATTGCTGCGAAATATGCAGCAGCGGGATCAGCAGCAGAAGGATGAACCGATCTTCGCCGATCACAAGAGCATCCCGTGGCTGGCGCTGCTGGCGGCATTTTTAGGAACCATCCCGGGCATCATTATATGGGCGATTGTGGGATCGTTCGGCATTACCTGGTCGCTGATCGGTGCGCTCATCGTCGCCGGCGCACTGCTGGCCTACAGCTTTGCCTGTGAGCGTACCGGCGGAGAAGCGTTCGAGAGCCTTTATGGCTTCATCGGTGTGATCGTTGTTTGTCTGATCGCGGTGTACCTCGGCGTGCATTTTGCATGGGCAGGCATGATCAGCAGCGTATTCAAAGATGAAGGCTATCCGCTGTCATTCGGCGAATGTGCCGCACGGCTGTATGAACTGCTTGGGATCATGGAGATCCGCGGTAAATTCTTCTGGGCTGTCATCAAGGGGTATCTTTTCTCTGTAGCCGGCGCGGTCTGGCTCATTGGAAAATTCAAAAAATAAGCTGATCCTTCCGGGATCTCAAAATACGATAAGGAGTTAGTCAGATGGAAACAAAAGGCATTGTGATCTGCGGTGTCGGCGGACAGGGTTCGCTGCTCGCAAGTAAGCTCCTCGGCAAGGTTCTTGTCAACGAGGGCTATGATATCAAGGTATCCGAAGTACACGGCATGAGCCAGCGCGGCGGCTCGGTCATCACCTATGTCCGCTACGGCGACAAGGTTTACAGCCCGGTCGTACAGAGCGGTGAGGCGGAGTTTGTCATCTCGTTCGAGAAGATCGAGGCAGCCCGCTATGCACATCTGCTGAAAAAGGGCGGCATCATCATCACCAACACCCAGCGCATCGACCCGATGCCCGTCATCATCGGCGCTGCGGAGTACCCGGACGGCGTGCTCGATGAGCTGACCGCCAAGGGCGTGCAGATCGAGGCACTCGATGCCCTCGCACTGGCTGAGCAGGCAGGCTCCGCCAAGGCTGTCAATATCGTGCTGATGGGACAGCTTGCAAAGCATTTCCACATCGACTATGACAAGTGGATCGCTGCCATCGAGCAGACCGTGAAGCCGAAGTTCATCGACCTGAACAAGAAGGCCTTTGAGCTGGGCTACAACTACGGCGCATAACAGGCAAGGCCTGTTCAATACAGACAACATTAAAGGAGGAATACACTATGACCACACAGCAGCTTTCTATCTTTATGGAGAACAAACCGGGACAGCTCGTCAAGGTAACTGACACACTGTCCGCCGCCAACATCGACATCCGCGCCATGTCCCTCGCGGATACGCAGGATTTCGGCATCGTGCGCATGATCGTGAACGACAGCGTGAAGGCACAGGCGGCACTCCGCGAGAAGGGCTTCATGTCCACGATCACGAAGGTGATGTGCATCGCTATGAACGATCAGCCGGGCGGTCTGGGCGCCGTGACGAAGCTGCTCGCCGATGCAGATGTCAACATCGACTATCTGTACGCCTGCATTACGGTCATCGGCAAGGATGCCTACATTGTTCTGCATGTGGACAATGAGAAGAAGGCGACCGAGGTGCTCACTGCTGCCGGTGTGCGCATGGTTTCCGCCGAGGAGCTGAAGGCTTGACGACGAAAAGATCCCCCGGTACGCCGGGGGATCCTTCTTTAGATCGGTTCACATGGCTTTGCAGCTATGTGGTCGAGTTCACGGTCTGTGCGCTGTGCGGTTGGCTCTATGAGGAAGGGCTGGAGCTGGCGGTGAACCACGCCTATGCGGACAGAGGCGTGCTGCATCTGCCGCTGCTGCCGATCTATGGCTTCGGCGGGCTGCTGGTGATCTTCCTCTTCCGGAAGCGGAACCACTGGCTGTGGGTCTTTGGCATGAGTACGCTGGCCACGACCGTGCTCGAGCTGGTGGCGTCCTACCCGATCGAGCGGATACTCGGCTATCTGCCGTGGTATTACGGGGCGTGGCCGCTCAATTTCGAGGGGCGCATCTCGGTGCTGAGCTCGCTGATCTTCGGCGCACTGGCACTGCTGCTGGTGAAGGCGGTGCATCCGCTTTGCAGGAAGTTCGCAGAGCTCCCCGCATGGATAGTGCGCACAGCAGGCATCACCTGCGGCGTGGTGCTCATAGCAGACGCAGCATGGACGTTTTTGCCGATCCTGTTCAAGTG
>JAGADP010000138.1 GCA_017828885.1 Oscillospiraceae bacterium
CGCCGACCTTCTTCTTGATCTCGAGGAACACCTTGTCGCTCGGGGCGGCCGGGGAGTAGTAGCTGCGCAGCCGGATCTTCTCCTTGTAGTAGGGCTTTTCGAGCGAGGTACGGATCAGGTAGTCATCGGGGGTATCGTAGTAGAGATTATAGATGCCATAATCCTTACCGCCGACGCAGAATTTATCCGGATCCATATACTTGTGGATCTCACCAAGCAGCGCCTCGTACTGTTCCATGCTCAGCATAAACTTGATCTCTTTTCTCATGAATGTACTGATAGCCATATCTGCGATACCAGGGGACTGTTCCCCCGTATCCTCCGCTCCTTTCAAATTGAACTCCGGTCATCACTCCGGGGGGGCTTTTCTTCTCTCGTCTGATTACAGTTATATTATAAAGCGATGCGCTTAAATGAACCTTAAAGCTTTCAACTTTTTTAGGTTTTTTTGATATTTTCGCTATCGTGGAATTTTGGCTATATACTGCCATTTCTTTTGATATATTCAAATGTGATAGTCAGGTTTCACTTAGTTTTCACTGTTTTTTCTTAAAGCTTTACTTAAAAGTCCGGGGTGAGCGCCCGTTCGCTGCGCTCCGGGCGCTCTGAGGGAACGGGGCTGGCGCCCTGCGACCGCTTTTTCTTTGGCAGTTTAAAAAGCGCTGAACAACCCGGTAATACGGCACTTCGGGGATAGTGAAAGGGCTTTGTGGGGCTTCGCCACACGCCCCTGCATTGAGACCAGCACTTTCTTAAAGAGCGGGTTAAGCTTGCTCCCCCCGTTGTGGGGAAATGTGCCAGAGGGGGCGCACCGCCTGTCAGGAGGCGGAGGAGGCGTTTTCTACTGAACCCTTCTTTTATCTGTAATGATCGTCGGATCTAAAGAACATCCTGCGCAGAGCTCCTGTTTCTGAAAATCTTTGCCCCTGCCCGTCTTCGGCAGCATCCGACATGCGGGATATGCTACAATAGAGAGTGATAGAGCCATCTATCCCAATCATATACAAAGGAAGGGAACCCAACATGCAGATCCATTACAACACCGAGACCGCCCGGCTCACTGTGCAGCTTGACGGCGAGATCGACCACCATTCAAGCAATGCCCTGCGGGCGGAGGTAGATGCCGCCATCTATGCGCATCTGCCGCAGGAGCTCGTCCTCGACTTCCGGAACGTCAGCTTCATGGACAGCTCCGGCATCGGGCTCATCATGGGGCGCTACAAGATCATGCAGCCACTCGGCGGACAGATCATCCTGCGCGACCCGGCACCGCACATCAGCCGTGTGCTGCGTCTGGCCGGGATGGAGCGCCTGGCTGCCATCCGCAATGAGCCTGTAAAGGAGGCGGTGAAATGAAGATCCTCAACGAATTCCGGTGCAGCTTTCCTGCCGATTCTGCGAATGAAGCGCTTGCAAGAGCGGCAGTCTCGGCATTTCTCATCCCCGCCGATCCCACGGCACAGGAGCTCGCCGATCTGCGGACGGTCATCTCCGAGGCGGTGACGAACGCCATCGTCCACGGCTACCGGGAGACACCCGGCGAAGTGGGCATCGTCCTCCGGATGCTGCCGGAGCGGACGATCTACATCCGTGTGGCCGACAAGGGCTGCGGCATCTCCGACATCCCGAAGGCGATGGAGCCGCTCTACACCTCCGCGCCGGAGGAAGACCGGGCGGGGCTTGGCTTTGCCATCATGCAGACCTTCACGGACACGCTCCATGTCCGCAGTGCGCCGGGAAAGGGCACCGTCCTGACGATGCGGCGCCGTCTGGGGAACGATCATGCGGAAGAAGCCTGACATCCGTGCGGAGGAGCATCTCGGGCTGGTACATATGTGTGCGGGGCGCTTCTCGAACCGTGGCATCCCCTACGAGGATCTGTACTCCGCAGGCTGCGAGGGGCTCGTCAAGGCGGCAAATGCCTTTGACACGGCACGGGGCGTGCAGTTCTCGACCTATGCCGTGCCGGTCATCCTCGGCGAGATCAAGCGCCTGTTCCGGGAGAGCGGCACGGTGCATGTCTCCCGTAGTCTGCGGGAGCTTTCGCTGAAGGTGCAGCAGCTCACGGAGCGCGCGGTCAAGGAGACCGGCAAGGAGCCGCCGCTGTCCGTCTTAGCGGAGCAGACCGGTGCCACGCCCGAGGAGATCACCACCGCCCTGTGCGCCTGTAGTCCCGTGCTGTCACTGACGGCACCGGACGAGGACGAGGGGCAGATGGATATTGCCGTGGAAGCCCCGGACGAGAAGATCTCGGACAGCCTTGCCCTCCGGCAGGTCATGGCAAAGCTCGACCCTGCCGACCGCAGGCTGCTGGAGCTGCGGTATTATCAGGAGCTGACGCAGGTAAAGACTGCCGAAGTCCTCGGCATGACGCAGGTACAGGTCTCCCGCCGCGAAAAGAAGCTGCTGCTGTATCTCCGGCAGGAGTTGTTGCAGTGAAAACGGGGTGGTTTTTTGTCGGCTGTTCGCCGACTTAGGGGGCTTTGCCCCCTAAACCCCTACCAGAGGGCGCTGCCCTCTGGACTCCCGGCAGGAGGCTGAGCCTCCTGCACCTGCATCTTTTTTCGTATACAAAAGGAAGTGATACCTATGAATTTAACCAAACTGAGCAAATTCCTTGCCCTTGTGCTGCGGCATCAGCCGGAGGCGGCGGGCATTACCCTCGATGAGCACGGCTGGGCGGATGTCGAGGCGCTGCTTGCAGGCTTTGCGGCGGCGGGGCATCCCATCGACCGGGCTGTGCTGGAGGAGATCGTCCGGACGGATGAGAAGAGGCGCTATGCCTTCAATGAGGACGGCACCCTCATCCGCGCGAACCAGGGGCATTCTGTCCCTGTGGATGTGGAATTGCAGGAAACAGCCCCGCCGGAATACCTCTACCACGGGACGGCGGAGCGCTTTGTCTCGGCCATCCGTGCAGAGGGGCTCAAACCCATGAGCCGGCTCTATGTCCATCTTTCAAAGGATGTGGAGACCGCGCAGAAGGTCGGCACCCGGCACGGCAAGCCGCATATTTTCCGCGTGGCTGCCGGCGACATGGCACGGCAGGGGCATGTGTTCTATCTGTCCGCAAACGGCGTCTGGCTCACCAAAGCCGTACCGCCGCAGTTTTTAGAAGACAACTAAGGAGGAAACTATGGATCTCGAAAGAATCGCCGGGAATGCCGGCAATATCATCAGAATGTTCAACCACGTATTCGCCACCGAAAACGGCTTCGATGCGCAGCGCGGCTTGCTCTTTGCATCCGGTCTGGCCGGCTATGCCTGCCATCAGGCGGTGAAGGCATCCGGCGGGAAATTCGTCGTTGTGGAGACGGATGCGCACAAGAAATTCTACATGGGCGACGACGTGAACAAGTATCTGCTTGAGGACAAGTACAGCGTGCTGTCATTCTGCAACGGCTTCTTTGAGCAGACGGCCAAAGGTGAGGAAGCGCCGGCGGTCGTGCCGCTCATCCGCCGTGCGGCGTCTGTCATCGGCGATAAGGAATACCGCATCTGGAACGTGTTCCCGCCGGAATACGTCTACACGGAGATCGGGAACTGCTGGGACGGCATCTACGAGAACATGACGTCCAAGTACTGCGAAAGTCCCGAGGAATGGCCGATCCTGTTCGGCATCGTGCTCCAGAACATGATGATGATCGCCGCAAAGGTCATCAAGCCGGAGGAGGCGTTCCGGCTGTCGATGGAGTGTGCGCTGTTTGTCTCCAAGATGGATGACGATTCCATCTGACGCGAAAGGAGCATCACCATGCGCTATGTCATCGGGATCGACCTTGGCACCAGCGGCACCAAGACGGTGCTGTTTGACGAGACGGGGCAGGTCATTGCCTCGCATACCATCGAATATCCCCTCTATCAGCCGCAGAACGGCTATGCCGAGCAGGAGCCGGCAGACTGGCGGGAGGCGGCGTTTGACACTGTCCGGGCAGTCATGGACAAGTCTGGCATCGCCCCCGCAGATGTGAAAGCCATCGGGCTTTCCGGGCAGATGCACGGGCTCGTGATGCTCGATGCGGAGAACCGCGTCCTGCGTCGTTCCATCATCTGGTGCGACCAGAGAACCGCAGCGGAATGCGCCGAGATCACCGAAAAAGTCGGTGCTGACCGGCTCATGGCGATCACGGCGAACCCCGCACTGACGGGCTTTACGGCGTCCAAGATCCTGTGGGTGCGGAACCATGAGCCGGATATTTATGCGAAGTGCCGGCATATCCTGCTGCCGAAGGATTATGTGCGCTTCTGTCTGACGGGCGAATATGCCACCGAGGTCAGCGATGCCTCGGGGATGCAGCTCCTCGACATTCCGGGGCGCTGCTGGTCGGATGAGGTGCTCGAAAAGCTCGGCATCGACAAAGCCATGCTGGCCAAAGTCTATGAATCGCCGGAGATCACCGGCGAACTCACCCGCGAGGCGGCGGAGCGCTGCGGGCTGATACCGGGCATCCCGGTAGTCGGCGGCGCGGGCGACAATGCTGCTGCCGCCGTCGGGACGGGCGTTGTCCGGGACGGCAAGGCGTTCACCACCATTGGCACGAGCGGCGTGGTGTTCGCGCACACCTCGGACATCACCATCGACCCGAAGGGGCGCGTACACACGTTCTGCTGTGCGGTGCCGGGGGCTTGGCATATCATGGGCGTGACGCAGGGCGCAGGGCTGTCCCTGAAATGGTTCCGGGACAATTTCTGCGCGTCCGAGAAGGAGACGGCGGCGCTCATGGGCGTGGATCCGTACTATCTCATGGACAAGGCGGTACAGGAAAGCCCGATCGGGGCGAACCGGCTGCTGTATCTGCCCTATCTGATGGGCGAGCGCACACCGCACCTCAACCCGGACGCAAGAGGCGTGTTCTTCGGCTTATCCGCGATGCATACCAAGCGGGATATGCTGCGGGCGGTGATGGAGGGCGTGACCTATTCGCTGCGGGACTGCGTGGAGGTCTGCCGGGAGATGGGCGTGAACGTCTCGGATATGATGGCGTGCGGCGGCGGCGGAACATCCCCCGTCTGGCGGCAGATGTTAGCGGATCTGTATGGCGGGCCGGTCGGGACGGTGGCCTCGAAGGAGGGGCCGGCGCTCGGCGTGGCCATTCTGGCAATGGTCGGTGCGGGGATCTATCCCTCTGTGCCGGAGGCATGTGATGCGGTCATCCGCCAAGGAACGGTGCAGGAGCCGATCGCAGAGAATATCCCCGCCTACGAAACGTATTACCGGCTCTATACAAAGCTGTATCCGGCGATGCGGGAGCAGTTCAAGGCGCTTGCGGCGCTGTAATACAAAAACAATGGCTTTTCCAGGTGGTCATCCGGAAAAGCCATTTTGTGTTGCTGTCAGGAATTGGACTGACGCTTCAGGAGGAGCCTGCGTTTGAGCAGTCCCAGGTCAAAGACGTCGATCACGCCGTCCCCGTTGAGGTCGGCTGCTGCGGGGTCGATCTCCACATCGAGCCCGAGCAGATATTTCTGGAGGGCGATGATGTCCGAAACGCCATATTCGCCGTCGCCGTTGACGTCACCCGGCTCCGGGAGCACGGTGGTATGCGTGGGCGTTGTGGGCTCCGGCGGGTCGATATTGCCGAGGTAGATGTTGTTCTTCTTCACGCTCATGCTGCCGGCGCTGTTGTGTGCATCGACAAACAAGCCGACGCTGTACAGGTCGCCGATCTCCCAGCCCTGCTTCTCCCATGCCTTGAAATGCTTGCCCACGGAGATGGTACCGCCTTTGCGCTCCGAACCGGGGCAGCGGACGCTCATGTACTGCGTGATCTTTTTGCTGATGCCGGCGATGTCCTCCGACTGCTTCTCGATCTTGTAGAGCTCGTAGGATGCGCCGTCAATGTTCGCCATGCCTTCCCTCTCGTAGGTTCCCGGCGGTTTCCAGACGCCCCAGTCCTCCACGATGTAGTATTCGACATCCGGATCCGCTAAAAAGCCGTAGGCGCCGCAGAAATAGCCGCTGTTCTCGTCTGCATCTGTGAACTCGAAGCTGATCGCAATGTTCCCGAACGATGACACAGGGCGCTGTGTTTCGGTCTTCCAGCCGCCGAAGAAGAAGCAGTAATCCCGGACATCCCATGTGCAGTTGAATCTGCCGTGTTCGAGCGCTTCCATCTCAGAGGTGCCGTACTCCGGCGTCTGCCTCTCGAAATAATAGCCGTCCCGTTCGCCTGTTACCCTCTCGGCATGAGCGGTGAGCGGGAGCATGGATACCCCCATCATCAGCGCCGCTGCGAGCGCTGCAAAACGCACCTTCTTCATAGGGAAGCCTCCTTCGCATTGGATTTGCTTCATTGTAGCATAGCTGGCAAGAAATGTCAATCGGGAATCTGCCTAAATCGAGATCGTTTTCTTGCATAGGATGCACAAGGAAGCTCCTGCCAAGGCATGAAGTGCCACTCTCACGCCTCATTCCGCGACCCATGTCTCCCCTTGCAGCGTATACAGCACAGTGCCGCTTGCATCGCAGGCAGTGCCGGTGATCTCGCCCTCTGCCGCTCTGTAGCCGTGTTTCGGATAGAACGGGCAGATGCCGTCCGGATACTGCGCCGTCTGAACGGTATAGGTCTCCTCGCCGCAGGTCAGCGTGATCTCCTGCACGACGGGGTCATTGACCCAGTAGTAATAGCCGCTGTAGTAGCGGAAGCCCAGCGGATGCGCTGCGGCATAGATGCCCGGTTCCGCCGGCATCTCCTTGTGATCGAGGATGCCGCCGAGGAACCACCACGGTCCCGCCTTGAAGGTATAGACCACGATCATCTGCGGCTGGCTGTTGTTGGCTTTGGCAAATTGCAGGAAGCAAACGGATTCATTCTCATATTCGGGATGATCCGTCCAGATGGTCTCAAAATGGTCAGCGATCTGGTTCTTTTTCAGGCCGGTGATCGCTGCTTGTTCGGCTGAAAATCTGCCGCCGCAGATCACCATCGCATTCACGATCACGCCGACACCGATCACCAGCACCGTAGCCAGCGCAACGCCGATCAGTGCGCGGATGTGTTTCTTTTGCACACGCTTGGCGGTCTTGGCATACTGCTTTGTCTCCTCCGGCACCTCTGTCTCCGGGAAGGGGGCGCTTCCGTCTTTGAAGCTTTCCCATTCTGCGGCGCAGTCCTTGCATTCGGCAAGATGCGCCTGCATCGTTCTTTCACTTGCCTCCGAAGCCATGCCCTCCGCACACAGCGGCATCAGGTCACGGATCACATCACATTCATATTTCATAGCCATACTCCTCTCGTAGGATCTTTTTCAGCTTCTGTCGGGCGCGGCTGCACATGACGGCTGCCGTCTCCGGCCGGACGCCGGTGAGCTTGGCGATCTCCGCATAGCTCAGGCCGCAGCAAAGCTTGTATTCCGCCACCGTCCGCATCGGCTCGCCGAGCGTTTCCATGGCGGCGCGGACAGCCCGGAACTGTGCCTTCTGCTCGACCTCCTCGGTGACGGAAGGCGCCGTTTCCGGGCGTTCCGTCTGTTCTGCGGCAATGCTGCGCTGGCGGGATTCCTTGCGGATGTATTTGCCGTAGACGTTTTTGGCGATCTGACAGAGCCATGTTCTGACGGTACATTCGCCGCGGAACCGCCCGAAGGACAGAAACGCCTGGTAGAAGCACTCCTGCGTCAGCTCTTCGGCAGCAAGCGCATCGCCGCCGCACAGGCAGAGCAGGAACCGGTAGACATCCGGCTGGTATTTCTCGTAGAGTTCTGCAAAGGGATCCACGCGCTCCGCCTCCTTTCTGATCTGATGGTGTGCGCACTGCTTGAACGTTCTGTCTATTAGTACCCGCAGCGGGAGAAATCTAACAGGCTCGGAGGAAAAAACTTTTTCAGGCTATGATTTTATTATAGGGCAGATCCATAGAAAAAGCAAGCTCCCCCTGCGCAGTCGCAGAGAGAGCTTGCAATGGGATAAGTTAGAAAATGTCATCATAGATCTGCTGCGGCGTCAGATGATTCGCCAGCAGCACGTCCTCCACCGCATAGCGGTCGAGGAATTCCTTTTTCAGGCCGTAGTTGTAGACCTGCATCTCCGCGGCGCCGTAGAAACGGGCGATCTTCTCGCCGAAGCCGCCGTCGAGGATGCCGTCCTCGAGCGTGACAACAACGGAATGGTCTTTTTTGAGCTGTGTAAGAAGCACGTCATCCGTGCCGGTGATGTAGCGCGGGTCAATGAGCGTGGGCGCAATGCCGGTCTTTTCAGTGATGAGCGCCGCAAGCTGCTCGCCGATCTGGTAGAAGTCGCCAAGCGCCAGAATGGCGATCTTAGCGCCCTGCTGCGTGATCTCGTAGCGGTTCAGCTCGCTGTAATCCGTTGCAACGGGATGGTCACTGTGGACAACGCCGTTGCAGGGCATGCGGATGGCGACCGGGTATTGATCCTGCTCAATGCTCCAGTCGAGCATGGCAAAATATTCCTCGCAGGAGGTCGGCGCCAGATAGACAAGGTTCGGGATGTTGGCCATCATCGGGATGTCGAACAGGCCAAGGTGTGTGATGTCGTACATGCCGTAGACGGACGCCGTATTGACGAGCAGCGTCGCCGGATTGCTGTTGATGCAGAGATCCTGGGAGATCTGGTCGTAGGTGCGCTGGAAGAAGCTTGCATGCGTCGCAAAGACGGGCTTTCCGCCGCCCTTCGCGATGCCGGACGCCATCGCCACGGCATGCTCCTCTGCAATGCCGACGTCGATGAACTGCGCACCGGCCAGCCTGCGCTTGTCCTCGGTAAAGCCGATGCAGACGGGCACCGCCGCCACCATCGTCACAACGCGCTTGTCCTGCTGCATCTTGTTCAGCAGGAATTCACACGTCAGGTCGCCGTAATTCTCGCCGCCGCCCGGCCAGAGATCTTCGCCCGTCTCCAGGTCAAAAGGATTGTGCCAGTGCCAGCTTTCCCGCTCGGTCTCCGCCGGCGCATAGCCCTTGCCCTTCTGCGTGCAGATGTGGACAACGGTCGGGTGGTCGGTGTCCTTCACCGCGGAAAAGGCTTCAATCAGCGAAGCGATGTCATTCCCGTCCGCCACAAAGCGGTAGTCGAGCCCCAGTGCCCGGAAGAGATTGCACTCACAGGTGCCGCCCGATTCACGCAGGGCTTTCAGATTGCCGTACAGGCCGCCGTGGTTCTCGGCGATGGACATATCATTGTCGTTGACGACGATGATGAAGTTGCTGCCGAGCTCTGCGGCAAAGTCAAGGCCTTCGAGCGCCTCGCCGCCGCTGAGGGAGCCGTCACCGATCACGGCGATGACATTGCCGCTCTCCCCTTGCAGGTCGCGGCTCTTCACAAGGCCGCTCGCAAGGCTGACAGACGTGGAGGTGTGGCCGACATTGAAGAAGTCGTGCTCGCTCTCCGCGGGATTCGTGTAGCCGGAGACGCTGCCGAATGCATCGTCATCGAAGAAGGCCGCCTTGCGCCCGGTGAGGATCTTGTGGGTGTAGCACTGGTGCGATACGTCAAAGACGAACTTGTCCCGGGGCGAATCAAAGACATAGTGCAGGGCGATCGTCGCCTCCACGAAGCCGAAATTGGGCCCGAAATGCCCGCCCCGCTTAGAAAGGCGGTTCATCAGCCCGGTGCGGATCTCTGCCGCCAAGGCGGTGAGCTGCGCGGTGTCGAGGGACTTGATGTCCGCCGGGGATTGGATGTTGTCAAGCAGCATGGTGTTCTCCTTTTGTCTGATCGTTCGGGGCTGTCAGGGCAGGAATTTGCCCGCGGCAAGATAAAGCGCATACCAGTCGTGATGGGAGAGCGTCACATCCGCCGCCGCACAGGCCTCCCGGATGTGTGCAGGATCCATCGTGCCGATGATGACCTGCATCTTCGCCGGATGGCGCAGGATCCACGCCAGCGCGATGGCCGCCTTTGTCACGCCCTCGCGCTCTGCAAGCTCGGCTAAGGCCTTGTTCAGCTCCGGAAAATCCGGGTTGTCGATGAACGTGCCGCCGAACATGCCGTGCTGCAGCGGCGACCATGCCTGGATGGTGATGTCATGCAGGCGGCAGTAATCGAGCGCACTGCCGTCGCGGTTCACGGAGAAGTCCGTGGTCTTGTTGTTCATGTAGAGCGCCTGGTCGATGAGCTGCGACTGCTCGAGCGAGAGCTGCAGCTGGTTGATGTGGAGCGGCTGCTTTACATACTTTTTCAGCAGCTCGATCTGCATGGGCATCAGGTTGCTGACGCCGAAAAAGCGCACCTTGCCCGCCTGTTCAAGGATGTCGAAGGCCTCGGCGACCTCCTCCGGCTCAAACAGCACATCCGGGCGGTGCAGCAGGAGCGTATCGAGATAATCCACGTTCAGGCGGCGCAGGCTGTCATCCACGCTCGACAGGATCGTCTCCTTTGACCAGTCAAATTCATTGCGGTCAAAGCAGAGCCCGCATTTGCTCTGGATGACGACGTCCTCCCGCTTCAGACCGGTCAGCGGGAAGGCCTCGCCGAAACGGGTCTCAGCGACGCCGTTTCCGCCGTAGCAGGTGGCATGGTCGAAGAAATTCACGCCGCATTCATAGGCGGTGCGGATGACCTCGGCGGCTTTTTCTTTGGACAGATCGGGCATTCTCATGCAGCCCTGGATAATTGCAGAGACGTTCTGCGGGCCGTTGGCAATGTTGAGCATCTTCATGGGGGTTCCCTCCTTGGAATGTTTCTAATTGCTATTATACAGGGAATCCGCGCCGGATTCTATCAAATTTATGGCCTTTTTTATAAAATATGGTGCATCGGGCGAAGCGGGCTCATGTTCCGATGAGCAGCTCCACCGCGATCCCGTCCTCCATGAGCTGCCGGAAGTGCTCGCCGTCCTCCGGTTTCCCGACGATGGCGCCGTAATGGATCGGTATGGCGAGCTTCGGGCGGATGGTGTTGACGACCGCAGCAGCAGCCTTGACGTTCATGGTATACGTCCCGCCGATCGGTACAAGGGCAATATCACACCGGACAGCCTGCACCTCCCGGACGGCATCGGTATCGCCGGCGGCATAGATCCGCTGTCCGTCCACCGTGACGACATAGCCGAGACAGCCGGCAGACTTCGGGTGGAAGGGCTTGAAGCTGTTATAGGCGGCGACGGCCTCCACGGGGAGACCCTGCACCGTTGCCGTCTCACCCGGACGGAGCAGTACGGTATGCGTCAGTCCCTCCTTCGCAAGCTGCTTTTCCATGCTCTTCGGAGCGACAAAGACAGTGTCCGGCTTGCTGACTCTCCGGATGTCCTCCGGCGAGAAATGGTCGTAGTGGGCGTGGGTGATGAAAATGACATCTGCATCGTGCGGCGCATCCCCGATCTTGAACGGGTCAAAGCGGATCACTTTTTCCGCCCCCGCAATGCGGATGCTGCTGTGGATGTTGATGGTGATGGTCGGGTTCATGGGGTGACCTCCTTCTGTCCCAGCGCCAGAAAGCCGACGACGCGGAACTGCTCCGGCAGTGCCAGAATACGCCGCACATTTTCCTCCGCGCTGATGCCGTTTTCGTCAGAGCGCAGATGCATCTGCACCCAGCAGCAGCCCAGACCGAGCGCCTCTGCTGCAAGCATCATATACGTCATGGCGATCGAGCTGTCCTCGATCCACGTATCCGAGACGGTGCTGTCCGCTGCGACAACGATCGCCGCAGCCGCCTGCGCGGTAAAGGCAGAGCCGGCCGCCTTGGCCTTGGCAAGCTGTGCGAGCTGCGCCTTGTCCGTAACGGTGTAGAATCTGCACGGCTTCCGGTCACGGCTCGTCGGCGCAAGAGAGGCCGCCTCCTCCAGTAAAGCCAGCGTCTCCGCCGGGATGGGGTCGCCGGCATAGGCGCGGATGCTCCTCCGGCTGCGCATCAGGTCAAACAGCGATGTGCTCATGGTGATACCTCCCTTTATACCAAGATCCAGACGCCGAGATAGCCGTCCTCGTTCCGGTCGGCCTTGTAGGTCCATTCCGCATCGCCGTCCCGGAATGTCGCCTCATAGTGATCCTTGGCCGGGTTGACGAAGCACAGCGGCGTACCGGCAGGCGAAACAGGCGTATGGTCGCTCTCCTGCGCAAGATGGATGTTGCCGCCGGTGACGATGAAGGACGAATCCTCGTTGCCGAGCAGCAGTACCTCCACCGCAAGGAGACTGCCGTCGATGTCGCCGCTTTCCACCTGCGTGGTGCAGCGCCCGTTCAGGCTGCCGAAGCCGGCGACGCGGTAGCCTTCGCCGTAGAGCCGGAGCTTCGTGCCGCAATAGCGGATCCTGGCCTCGCCGTCGAAGGAGCCGAACACGGCGCCCTTGTCGCAGCGGATGTCACAGGCGACCGTGCAGTCTGTCAGCACCGCATCCGCAATGCCGTTCATCGTGCCGAAGGCCGCAAGCAGCTCGCAGGCAGCCGTCAGGTCAAGGTCGCATTGCTCCGCGCGGATCACTGCATCGCCGGAATGGCTGCCGATGAGCAGCACCTCGTTGCCGTCGCCGTGGATCTTCATGGATGCGTTCCGGACGGCGATGTCCGCCGTGCCTGCATAGGAACCGAGGCAGACCACGCTGACGCCGTTTCCGACCAGATCAAGCCGGCCGCTCTCCACGCGGATGCCTTCGCCCGCGCTCCAGCCGCCGCCCAGACAGAGGATCTTCTCGCCGGAGGCATGGATGGAGATGAGCCCCTCATGCTCCAGACGGATCGTGCCGTAGGGATCGTTGAAGCAGGTGCCGATGCCGACCGCATAGTTCCGGGTGTTGTTGATGCGCAGATCGCCGCTGCCCCGGATCGTCAGGCTCGCGGAGGCGGGCACCAGAATGCCCTCCTTGTCGAGGGTATTCGACCCGTTGAGGATCAGCTCGAGACTGCTCATGTCGCCGAGCCGGATCGTCGGCTCCTCGATGCCCTTGATGCTGATATGATTGAGTGTCAGCCGGGACTTGGCGCCGTCCGCCACATAGATCGCAAAGTCGATGCTGTGGGAGGCTTCGCCGTTGAGGACATAGCTGCCCTGCCGCAGGAGCACGGCTGTGTACCGCTGCAGCGCAAGATCGAGCAGATTGACCTCCTCGCCGTCCTTCGGGAAATAGATCTTGGCTTCCTTGTCGAAGCGGTTGACCTGGAGACTGGCCTCGATCATGCGGCTGCGTACCTCGTCGGAGATGTCGGCGATCGGATGCTCCGTCGGACGGCCGGTATAGTAGCCCTGGATCAGGTCGATGCCGCACTCGATGACGGTATTGAGCTCCGCCAGCGTCTCCACGCCCTCCGCCAGCGCCTTGATGCCGTTCTGATGGGCGAAATCAATGGTGTTCTGCACGAACAGACGGCGGTTGTGGTCGGATTCGATGCCGGTGATGAGCCCCCGGTCGATCTTGATGATCTGGGGCGTGTAGCGGAGCAGGTTGATGATATTGGAATGGCCGGTGCCATAGTCGTCAATGGCGATCTGGGTCTGGCCGCCGGCCTTGCAGATGCGCTTGAGCCGTGCAAGCTCCTCGTCCGAGGCAGGGCTGTCCTCGAGCAGCTCGAAGACGAAGCAGTCCAGATGATCCCGGTAGCGTTCGATGAGCGCCGTGCAGTCCTCCTCGCTGAGGAGATAGCCGGGGATCGTGTTGATGAACACCTTCCGGCCGCAGAAATCCGCCTTCTCCCGGACATAGCGCTCGATGATGCCGAAGATCGTCATCTTGTCCACTTCATAGAGCTGTCCGGTTTCGCGGGCGATCGTCAGGATCTCGAGCGGGTTGAGCTTCACCGGTGAAGCCGTCCGCATCAGCGCTTCATAGGCACAGATCGTGCTGGTGCGCACATCCACGATGGGCTGGAAATGGAAGCGGAACAGGTTCTGCTCCATGAGCTGCGCAAAGGAGCTGTACAGGCCGGAGGTGTTCTGCTCCTTCCGGATCTGCCAGGATGCACTTGCACAGACGCGGTCAAGGTACAGCTCTCCCAGTGCCATATGGATCAGGTTCTCGAGCGGGATGCCGTTCCAGCCGGCAGCCAGCTCCGTATAGCCATAGTTGACCTCGAGCCGCCACGAGCGTTCTTCCTTGGCATTATAGTCGGAGAGCGCCCGGAAGAAGGCCTCCGAGGTCTTGCGGATTCGCGCTTCAAGCGTCTCCTCGCTGTCCGCCGTATCCACCACGGCGAACTGCTCCTCCGAGATGCGGGCGATCTGGACGGCCTCGGATGCAGCGCTGCGGAGCGCCTTGCTGACGGTGCGGAGGATCTCCTCCGAAACAGCCATGCCGCAGGTCTCGTAGCAGGCGGAAAAGTCCGAGATGCCGTAGATGGTCAAAGAAAGTGCTCGGCTGTGGGGCGCCTCCTCGGCGGCATAGGCGTCATACCAGCGGGACAGCCCCTTCAGATTGGGCAGGCCGACGATGAGGTCGTTGTACAGGTTGTTCTCCTGCTTGGCTTCGAGCTGGTGCTGCCAGATGCGGCTGAGCTGAACGGAAGCCAGCAGGTTCAGAATATCCGATAAGCGCTTGATCAGCCGGAAATCCGCGCTCAGGTCGGCCGAATGCGCCGCATAATAGCCGCAGACGCGGTCTCCTGCATGGACGATGTTCAAGATCGTCACGCCCTCCTCCTGTGACGGGAGCGGCATGTCTTTCAGGTACACCTGACAGAGGGCAGGCTGTTCGCCGGCTTCACAGTGCGGCACCATGAGCATCTCCTCCTCCGGATGATCGACCTGATATTCGGTATCGGAGCTGATGTTCAGGATGCTCTTGTTGAGGTACAGCGCAGAACCCGGAAGGATGAATTTCCCGAGCATGGCAAGGAAGGTGTACAGATCGTTCTCCACGAGCATCTGATCCACCTGATAGAACAGCGTATTCTCAAGATTGTACAGCATTTCGCTCTGCTGACGGTCGCAGATGGAAAGGATGCGCCGGTTGACGGCTGCGGGACAGCCGCTCGATACGGACAGCACCGGCCGGAACGGATGCACGCAGACAGCCTCGGTCTCTCCGGTCTCGGTAAAGTGCCGAAGCTGCTCCATGATGAGTGCCGCCTGTCCCGGGAAATCGCTGTCGCAGGTCGTCAGCGGCGGATCGCACAGCCACGCCGTTGCCGTGCCGTCAAAGCCCGTGACGATCACGTCCCCGGGCACACGCAGCCCGTGCTTCTGTAACGTGTCACAGACAGCCGCCGCCATGCCGTCATTGGCGCAGAAGATGGCGCGGGGCATCGTCTCACGCTCCGCAAGGAGCTTTTCCGTGATGCAGCGGGCGTCCGCCTCGAGGTAATTGCCGTAGGCAATGCGATCCTCACCGCACGGGAGTCCCTCCTCCGCCATCACCTCCTGCCAGTAGCGCAGGCGGAGCTGCGAATTGACCTCCTCCGGGATGCCGGCCAGGAAGAACGTATCCTGTGCGCCCTTCTCGCAGATCACATGGCGGAGGATCGTTTTATAGGCGTCTTCGTAATCGCAGGAGATGCTGATGCAGCCGCTGTGGATGCCGCCCTGCCAGAACACGGGGATCTTCTGCTCATTGGCGCGGCAGACGATCTCCTCCTGCTTCTGTGTATCATGCAGATCACCGGCCAGAATGACCAGCGCGGCAAGCATGTCGTAACGGATCAGCTCATAGACGTACCCGGTGATATTGTTCCCGTTCTGCGCCCAGTAGTAATCCATCGAGCTGTTGAACACAACAATACTGTAGCCTTCCTTTCGGGCTGCCTTGTCCAGCTCGGCCAGGAGATCTGTTTTCAGAAATGTATGCGCCTGCGACAAGCAGACACCGATCATTCTACGTGCATTCGTCATAATACGCCTGCCTTTCCGTTCCTGTCCGGCTTCAGATGATGTGAACGGCAGATTCTCCATCAACATGCGCCATCAAGCCGGAACGTTTCTCTCCTCTACATTATAGCAGATTTTTTCCGGAAATGCAAGTGGTTTACAGTGCAGGGAGTGACGGGCATTTTTTGATTCTGGGGCAAGGCACTTGCAAGTCGCGCCCGACCCGCCGTGGGGGCTTTCGCACCACACTCCGTTATCTCCTCAGATCGTCCACTCTCACAGCGCAAAAACTGCGCAGAGCCGTGACCGGTCTGCGCAGCGCTGGTTATCGTTTTTTGTAAAGCACGAGCTCGGGATCCTCGCCATTTTCCTCATAGGTGCAGATCAAAATGAAATCCATGTTCGCCAGCACGCCAAAGCAGCGGGTGCCGCCAAATTCGCACGGGAGCTGGTTCCCGAGATAGGTCGTGTTGTCGTCGAGGAACTTCACCGTAGCCCCGTTCGGGAGCCGGTAGGGCAGGTTGACATAGCTGCCGACAAGGGCATTGAGTTTTTCCACCTTGGGCAGACCCTCGATATGCAGGGCGTTGATCTCGTCCATGAGCTGCTGCTTGAAGGCTTCAAACTGTCCGCCGTCGCTGAGCTCCTCATAGCGCTTCCAGTAGTCGAGTTTCGGGAGCTTTTCACGCAGATAGGCGCGGATCTCGGATTCCGGGCGGCCGGTGTCCTGCATATGCGCTACACAGACCTCGATGAGGTCGTCCATATTGCTGTAGGTGTAGGTGCCGTCGGCGTAGCACCATTTGCAGTAATGGTCGTTGGCGGAGCCGTCCTTCTCGCGGCTGATGATACCCTCCTCGAGCGGCATCCCGCAGCACTGGCAGATGCGCTCCTGCGGTACGCCGAGCAGCATGTTGATCGACACGCCGAACAGCTCGGACAGCAGCTTCAGCGTTTCGGTATTCGGCACTGTTTCGC
>JAGADP010000139.1 GCA_017828885.1 Oscillospiraceae bacterium
GGCACAGAATGCAGCCAAGGATCGCCGTGCCGGCAGCCGCATAGATGCTCACAGGCCGAACACCGCCTTGACGGTCTCGAACAGCGTGCCGATCTGGTCGATGATGAGCATCAGCACGACCACAAGCCCGGCGAGGGTGGTCATCATCGCCTGCTCGTCCCGCTCGGCTTTTTTCAGGACGATGTTCAGCACCGCCACGATGATGCCCGTCCCGGCGATCTTGAAGATCAGGTCAATATCCATGTCGTGTCCTCCATTTTTGGTTCTCCTGTATATGAGAATGATACTCCATACTATATCTGCATATTGCCCCCTCCCCCGCATGCGGGGGAGGGCGTGGGAGGGTGCTGCGCACCCTCAAACCCGCTTTTGATTCTTTGTTTGAGAAAACGTATTATAGCAGCAGCACGACCGTCATCGCACCGCCGAGCAGACCGAGGGAGCGGTAGAGCTTTCCCTGCCGGAGACTGCGGTCACGGCTCTCTCCTGCCGCGCGGAGCAGACGTTCCCGATGCAGCGCCAATGCCGAGAGCTGCCCGGCCTTGTCCGTTGTGCCAAGCACCTCGCCGAGGCTGCACAGGATGTCCTTTGCCGCTGCCGGTACTGCCGTATCCCGCTCCACAGCCTCCCGCCAGAGCGCCGACGGCGGCACATCTGGGCGGAGCTTTGCGGCGATCTCCCGTAAAAATCCAAATTCTCCGCAGTCATCGGCCAAAAGCTGCAACAGATCGGCGAGCTCCGGCGACTGGCAGCGGATATAGGCGGCAGCGCTCTCCGTCAGCAGGATCAGCCGTTCAAGGGCGATCGTCTCCCGGCGGAGCCTTGCCGCTGCCAGAAAGCCTGCCCCTGCACAGGCTGCCGCCACGAGCAGAATGCCGAGCAGCCTCATACGTTTGTCAGGCGGCGCAGGGCTCTCACCTTGCCGTTTTGCAGCAGAACAGCATACCGGAAGACCTCCGCATCGAGCAGCGGCTGCAAAACGCCACGTTCCCGCAGCGCTTCCAGGCTCGCAGCATGAGCCGAAGCAAGGAACTGCACCCCGCAGCCTGCCGCCTGTAGGACAGCTTCCGCATCCGAAGGAGTGCTGATCTCATCGCAGACGATGCAGGCAGGGCTCAGCACCCGCAGCGCCGTCAGGATGCCCGCTGCCCGTGGATAGCCGTCCAGCACATCGGTCAGCAGCCCGACATCGTTCTGCGGCTGCCCCTTGACGGCGGCGGCAAGCTCGCCACGCTCGTCCACGATCACGGTACGGGAGCGATTCCCTGTCAGCCGTGCCAGATCCCGCAGGAAGGTCGTTTTCCCCGCACCGACTGTGCCTGCCACGAGGACGGAATGCCCTGCCGTCTGCTCAAAGACCGCCTGTGCGATGCCCGGATAGGCGCAGGCGATGCGGAAGCTCAGACCGGCGATGTTGCGGACATTCTGCACCGTATCGCCAAAGCGCACCGCTGTCCCGCAAAGCCCCACCCTGCAACCTCCGCGGATCGTGACAAAGCCCTCCGCCACATCCTGCTCATGGGAATAGACCGAGTAGGACACGACCGCCTGAAAGCTGCGGGCAAGATCGTCCCGGGAGGCGATGAGCGCTTCCCCGCTGCGGAGCGTCAGACTGCCGTCCGGGGCGAGGAACTGCTCCCGCCCGTTGAGGTAGAGTCCGACCGGTCTGCCGCATCGCAGACGGATCTCCTGAATGGCGTTCTGCTGCGGCTCCGGGAGGTTCTCGATGCTTCTGCGCACCGCCTGCGGGAGGTATTCGGTCACGGCTTTGAGATTAGGTTTCATCCCCTGCACATCCTTTCTCTTGTTCTGTGCTATCCTATGCGGACAGGGGGAGGGATATGCCTGTCAGGGGGAACAGACATCAGTCTGTAAAAAAGTGCCGAAGACAGAAAATGGGGTTTTTAGGGGCGTAGCCCCTGAAGCGGCTGCGGTGCGCAGCACCGCCAATTATCCCTCCCCCAACGAGGGAGGTGCCGCCGAACGGCGGCGGAGGGGGGCGGCATACAGGAGACTTCCACCAGAAACAAAAATCCCCTGCTGGGCACGCATGATCTGCGCAATGTCTTGACAAAACTTCCTGTTTATGCTAATATAGTAAGGTACGAAAACAGAACCCATCCCTGAAAGGATTTAGGATATGCCAAAGAAAAACCACCCCAAGCCAAAGGCCAAACCCCAGATGGAGGCCTGGTTTGAGAATGCCGGCATCACGCAGGAGGAGTCCATCACCGAAACTCTCGAGAAAAACTATCTCCCCTACGCGATGTCCGTTATCATCTCCCGTGCGCTGCCGGAGATCGACGGCTTCAAGCCCTCGCACCGCAAGCTGCTCTATACCATGTACAAAATGGGGCTGCTCACCGGCGCACGTACCAAATCCGCCAACGTCGTCGGCCAGACCATGCGTCTGAACCCGCACGGTGACCAGGCGATCTATGAGACGATGGTGCGTCTGACACGCGCCAACGAGTGCCTGCTGCATCCCTATGTGGACAGCAAGGGTAACTTCGGTAAACACTATTCCCGCGATATGGCGTTTGCCGCCTCCCGTTACACCGAGGTCAAGCTGGCGCCCATCTGCGAGACGCTGTTCTCCGAGATCGACAAGGAGACTGTCGATTTCGTCCCGAACTATGACAATACCATGCAGGAGCCTGCGCTGCTCCCGGCGACCTTCCCGTCCGTGCTCGTCAATGCGAACATGGGCATCGCCGTTTCGATGGCA
>JAGADP010000140.1 GCA_017828885.1 Oscillospiraceae bacterium
AATCTTTCCTGAGAGGGGGCATTTCCATGGAAAACAGAGTTACGCTCAAAATGATCGAAGACGCCGCCGAAGCGCTTCGCGGCACAGCGGAGGTCACACCCATAGTAACTTCCACACGTCTGGGCAGGAATCTGTATATAAAGTCCGAAAACCTGCAGAAGACCGGCTCCTTCAAGATACGCGGCGCTTTCAACAAGCTGCGCATGCTCTCGCCGGAGGAATCGGCCCGCGGAGTAATAGCCTGCTCTGCCGGCAACCACGCGCAGGGAGTGGCGCTCTCGGCGACAAGGCTGGGAATAAGGTCCGTTATCTGCATGCCGGAGGGCGCGCCGATCCTGAAAGTGGAGGCCACACGCGGCTACGGCGCCGAGGTGGTGCTGGTTCCGGGCATCTATGATGACGCCGCTGCAGAGGCCGAACGTCTCGCGCGAGAAGAAGGATATACCTTTGCCCATCCCTTCAACGATCCGTATGTGATCGCTGGTCAGGGCACTGTCGGGCTCGAGATACTCAAACAGGTACCTGATGTTGAACAGATAGTGGTTCCTATAGGCGGCGGCGGGCTCATCAGCGGCGTTGCAGTGGCGGTGAAGTCCATGCGTCCGAATGTGAAGGTAATCGGTGTTCAGGCGGCAACGGTCCCGTCCATGTTCATCTCGCACCGCACCGGTCACATCACGACCGTAAAGGACGGCCCGACCATAGCTGACGGCATTCATGTGCTCACCCCGGGCGACCTGACCTTCGATCTGGTGGAAAACTACGTGGATGACATAGTCACTGTTTCGGAGGATGAGATAGCCGCGGCCATAGTGGCGCTGCTTGAAGGGCCGAAGACAGTGGCAGAGGGTGCCGGAGCAACCAGTGTGGCAGCATATGTTTTCAATAAGATAGACACATCCCTGAAGACGGCGGCAGTAGTATCGGGCGGCAACGTGGATATCACCACCCTTTCGCGCATTATCACTAAGGGCATGCAGAAGACCGGCCGTCTGGTCCGGATAAGCACCAAGCTGACGGACAAGGCGGGCAACCTGGCCATGCTGCTTGCCTGCGTTGCCGAAAGCGGTGCCAACGTCCTCGATATAGAGCATGAGAGGGAGGAC
This sequence comes from Oscillospiraceae bacterium, assembly GCA_017828885.1. GTDB lineage: Bacteria > Bacillota > Clostridia > Oscillospirales > Ruminococcaceae > UBA3855. The sequence goes on from JAGADP010000140.1 coordinate 1,107, forward strand.
GCCAAGACCGAGGTAAACTCATGCGTGGTCACAATGACGCTCGAGACCCGCGACCGCGAGCATGTCCGCAGGCTTTGCGAGGATATGGAACTCCACGGCTACCGGCTGCTCGACTGACAGGCATTGAAGAGAATGTTCCCGGGATCCCGGGAACAAAATTAACGGAAAAGGACAGTGTATAAAAATGAAGATCATTGCAACAGACAAGGCCCCCGCGGCCATCGGGCCCTATTCACAGGCATATGAGGTGAACGGTTTCCTCTTCACCTCGGGACAGATCCCCCTTGATCCCGCCACAGGCATGGTAGTCGGCACGGAGATCGCCGCACAGGCCGAACAGAGCTGCAGGAACATCGGCGCCATCCTCGAGGCTGCCGGACTGGATTTCTCCAATGTGGTTAAGACCGTCTGCTTTCTGGCGGACATGGGCGATTTTGCGGCTTTCAACGCCGTATATGAGAAGTTTTTCGTGAGCAAGCCAGCCCGCTCCTGTGTTGCGGTGAAACAGCTGCCAAAGGGCGTCCTCTGCGAGATAGAAGCGATCGCAGCAGTCTGACCATCGGTTTGAGATGCAGGAGAGAGATTTTTCACAAAACGCGCTGAAGGTATTTTTCAGCTACTATAAGCCTCACAGAAAGCTCTTCATGCTCGATATAATCATGGCGCTGATCGGCGTAGGTGCTGATCTTGCCTTTCCCTGGGCAACGCGTCAGGCGCTCCACAACCTTCTTCCGGACAGGAAGTTCACCGCCTTCTTCACTGTTATGGCGATCCTCTTTGCCGAATATATTCTGCGCTCGCTTACGGTATACATAGTAACGGTGTTCGGTCACGAGCTGGGAGTGCGGGTGGAGGCCGACATGCGTGCGGACATTTTCCGCCACGTGCAGCAGCTTTCCTTCTCCTTCTTCGACACTCACCGCACGGGTAAGCTCATGAGCCGCATGACCACGGATCTATTCGAAATAACAGAGCTTGCCCACCACGGTCCGGAGAACGTCCTTCAAGCGGGGCTGACTCTTCTCGGCGCCATCGTCATCCTTATGACCGTCCGCTGGGAGCTGGCGCTGGTACTTCTCTTCATCCTCCCCGTTCTTCTCGCCGTAGTCATCTCCCTGCGCATGAAACTGCGCAAGGCGTCTACCTATGTGAAAGAAGAGACCGCAGAGATCAACGCCGCCGTGGAGGGCGGGGTTTCCGGTGCGCGCACGGTGAAGGCTTTTGCCAACGAGAACGTGGAGATGGAAAAATTCCGCGTGTCGAACGAGCGCTTCAAGAAGAGCAAGCGGGTATACTACCGCTGGTTCGGCCTGTTCAACTCCGCCACGGAGTTTACCGTTGCCGCCATGCAGGTGATCGTTTTTGCCGTCGGCGGATACTTCATCATGAAAGGACGCATGGATCTGGCAGACCTTGTTGCTTTCTCGCTCTATGTGTCCATCTTCACCACACCCATCCGCAAACTCATATTCTTCGTTGAGCAGTTTGAGACCGGCCGGGCAGGCTTTGAACGCTTCCTCGAGATAATGAGGACTCCCGCCGCCGTTGAAGATGCCCCCGACGCAACGGAGCTCGAGACCGTGACCGGTGACGTGGAATACAGGGACGTGGGCTTCCACTATGACAAGGGTCCGGCTGTCATCGAGCATGTGGACCTGCACATCGCCCCGGGCGAGACTCTCGCTCTCGTCGGTCCCTCCGGCAGCGGCAAGACAACACTCAGCCAGCTGCTGCTCCGCTTCTACGACGTGACCGAGGGAGCCGTGCTGGTGGACGGACATGATATCCGCTCCGTGACCCAGGCCTCGCTCAGGAAGCACATAGGCATAATCCAGCAGGATGTATTCCTCTTCGCCGATACCGTGCGGGAAAACATACGCTACGGCCGGCCGGACGCCACGGATGAGGAAGTGGCTCATGCGGCGATGCTGGCCGCCATACATGATGAGATCCTCGCCATGCCCGAGGGCTACAGCTCATTCGTGGGCGAGCGCGGGGTCATGCTCTCCGGCGGGCAGAAGCAGAGAATAGCCATAGCGCGTGTTTTTCTCAAGAACCCGCCCATCCTCGTGCTGGATGAGGCCACATCGGCACTCGACAGTGTTACCGAGGCAGCCATACAGCGTTCCCTCGAAGAACTGAGTTCCGGCCGCACCGTTATAGTTGTAGCCCACAGGCTCTCGACCATACGGAACGCCGACCACATAGCTGTCATCGAAAACGAGCATATTGCCGAATACGGCACGCACGAAGAGCTCATAGC
>JAGADP010000141.1 GCA_017828885.1 Oscillospiraceae bacterium
ATGCCGACGGCACCAAGATCGACGACATGCTGATCCGTCAGTATGCCGACCGTTTCCGTGCCGATGCACTTGGTCTGAAGGCAGGCAGCCACAAGATCAAGGTCGTACCGGTCATCAGCGGCAAGGAGGACGGCTCCAAGGCGGCTGAGGTCAATATCACCACAACGGCGCATCTGCGCACGGGCTTCGGCTTCGTGAACGGCAGCTCTTCCGGCGCCTATAACGACGACGGCACGCTAAAATCCAATGCAGCTGTCATCTATGTGACCGAAAAGACCAAGGATTCCGTCAAGGTGACCCTCCCCGACAAGAAGGGCACGGCCACCGAGCTGACGGGCGTCCAGAATATCATCACCAACCTGAAAAGCAACACCAAGTGCCAGCCGGTCTGCATCCGCTTCATCGGCAACATCACCGATCCGGGGGACATGCCGAAGGGCGACCTGATGGTGGATACTGTGACCTGCGGCCTGACGGTCGAGGGCATCGGCAAGGACACGACCTTCAACGGTTTCGGTCTTGTGATGAAGAACTGCTCCAACGTGGAGGTACGCAACATCGGCTTTATGAACTGCAACAGCTCCGAGGGCGACAATTGCGGTCTCCAGCAGGGCAATAACCACATCTGGGTACATAACTGCGACATGTTCTACGGCGATGCCGGCTCCGATGCTGACCAGGTCAAGGGCGACGGCGCACTCGATACCAAGACCTCGACCTATATCACGCACTCCTTCAACCATTTCTGGGACAACGGCAAGTGCAATCTCCAGGGCATGAAGTCCGAGACGACGGAGAATTATATCACCTATCACCACAACTGGTATGACCATTCCGATTCCCGTCATCCGAGAATCCGCACCTGCTCCGTCCACATCTTCAACAACTACTTCGACGGCAATGCCAAGTACGGCGTCGGCGTGACGATGGGCGCTTCTGCATTCGTGGAGAACAACTACTTCCGCAATTGCAAGTACCCCATGCTCATCTCCATGCAGGGCTCCGATGTGGCAACAGGCGAGGGCACCTTCTCCGGCGAGGACGGCGGTGTCATCAAGTCCTATGGCAATGTCATCACGGGCGACCTGACCAAGTCCTTTGTGACCTACCAGCAGAATAACTCTGACTTCGATGCCTATGCGGCGAGCAGTGCCACCGAGCAGGTACCCGGCAGCGTCAAGGCAAAGCAGGGCGGCACTTCCTATAATAATTTCGACACCAATGCCAGCCTGATGTACAACTACACCCCGGACAAGGCGGAGGACGTTCCGAACATCGTCATGGCGGGTGCAGGCCGTGTACAGGGCGGCGACTTCCAGTGGAAGTTCGATAATTCTTCTGCGGATGCAAGCTATACCGTCGATGCGGATCTCAAGGCGGCGCTCGTTGCCTACAAGGATTCCATCGTAGCCATCGGCACGGGCTTTACCGACTCCACCGATCCTGTGACCCCGACCGAGCAGCCCACCCAGCCGCAGCCGACGGAGCAGCCGACGCAGCCCCAGCCGACCGAGCAGCCCACGCAGCAACCGACACAGCCCCAGCCGACCGATCCGATCGACATCCCGACGGTGGACTATGCCCAGGTGATCTATGCTTCCCCGAACGGCGGCGGCTCCGGCAAGACCGAGCAGGATCCGACCGATGTACTGACGGCCATCAAGACCGTTCCGGCGGGCGGTATCATCTATCTGCTGGGCGGTACTTATAAGTATACCAATACCATTCTCATCGAGCAGAACAATTCCGGTCAGGCAGGGAAGTACAAGACCATTGCCGCCTACAAGGGCGCCGATGTTGTCTTTGACTTCACCGGTCAGGCGGTCAGCAGCTCGGCAAGAGGTTTTGTCCTCGACGGCAGCTACTGGCATTTCTACGGCTTCGAGATCACGCAGGCCGGCGACAACGGCATGCTCCTGTCCGGCAATAACAACATCATCGAGATGATGGTCTTCAACGACAACGAGGACACCGGTCTCCAGATCTCCCGCTACAGAACGGATGCCGCCAACCTCGCATCCTGGCCGAGCAATAACCTTGTCAAGAACTGCACCTCCCTGAACAACTGCGATGAAGCCACGATGGAGAATGCCGACGGCTTCGCGGCAAAGCTCACCTGCGGCGAGGGCAATGTTTTTGACGGCTGTATCTCCTACAACAACTCCGACGACGGCTGGGATCTCTATGCCAAGGAGGAGACAGGTCCGATCGGCGTGGTAACGCTGAAAAACTGCATCGCCTTCCGCAACGGCTTCACCGAGGACGGCCGCGGCTACGGCGACTGCGACGGCAATGGCTTCAAGCTTGGTGGCGGCGGTATCGGTACCCGTCACAAGGTGGAGAACTGCCTTGCGTTCGAGAATCTGAACTGCGGCTTTACCGATAACAACAACCCCGAGTTCGGCGATATGAAGAACTGCACCGCCTATAACAACAACCTCAAGGGCGCCAAGGCCAACTACATGGTCTACAGATGCTCGACCTCTGCCACCTTCCAGAACATGGTATCCTACTACAGTGTCGGCAAGGTGAGCCAGACCAAGATCTCTTCGATCAAGGCGGGCAATGACAAGTTCGTCGGCACCATGACAGACGGTCTCTACTACAACAGCAAGTACTACCTCGCTTCCAAGGAGACGATGACCAACGGTGCGAAGCTTGGCACGAACCCGACCGTTTCCGACAGCGACTTCATGACGCTGAACGTTCCGGCGATGGGCAGCACGGCCTTCCACAAGGCATGGCGTAATGCGGACGGTTCCCCGAACCCGGGCGGCTTTGCCGAGACTCCGGCGAACGGCACCTATGCAAAGCTCGGCTACCACATGGTGAACGGCGTATCCCAGACGGCAACGCCTGCCATCGGTGTGCCCGCTCATCAGCAGGATCCGACCGAGCAGCCGACAGAGAAACCTACCGAACAGCCGACCGAGCAGCCCACACAGGCACAGCCGACCGACGGTCTGCCGGAGGTAACGATGTACGGCGACGTAGACTGCAACGGCAAGCTCGACATCCTCGATGTCATCGCGCTGAACAAGAACCTCCTGACCGGCGACCCGATCTCCGACCAGGGCAGAGTGAATGCCGACGTTGACCGGAGCAATCCGTATGCGCCGGACGAGACCGATTCCTTGAATATCCTGAAAGCGGTGGTTGAGCTGATCACGCTCCCGCTGGGGAACTGAGTGCCATATTGAGAGATGAGCCGGATACACTGGGTATCCGGCTCATTGGCGTGTAATAGCGCCAAAAAATCTCTTAAGTCATGAAAATGCATAAAAATATAGAAAAATCTGCTTGCTTTTTTCGCACTTGTATGCTATAATATAATAGTATTGTAATAGACTGTACATAAATGAGTGGAGGTGAATGCCAGATGAAGCTATCCTTGGGGAAAAAGATCATGCTGCTGATCATTGCAGTGGCTGTCCTGCTCAGCAGCGCCTGTATCGTTGTCAGTGCGCTCGTCAACCAGAATACGATGGACGATGAGTACAAGATCACAGCCGATTGCATGGCGGCTACGGTGGCCGTCTTCATGGACGGCGATGAGATACAGCCGTTTACCGAAAAAGTCATGGCGGCGTATCATGCTGCCGATACCAAGATGAGCAATGAGGAATGGGAAGATCCCGCATTCGGGACATATATCAGTCAGTTCGCCTATCTCATGGAGGATGCGGACTATCTGGCGATCCAGCAGCGTATCCGCACGATCCAGGATGTCAGCGAGGCGGACTGCGTCTATCTGCTCGGCATAGATCCGGTGGACATGACGGCCGTGTACATCGTGGATGCGGCCTATGGTGATGAGAATGTCCCGCCGGTGAGCTTTGACAAGCTCGACGAGTTCAACTATGAGAACGCGGAAGACCCGGAGAAGGGGCTCCCAGCCTTTGTCTCCGATACGCCGGAATATGGCTGGCAGGTGTCGGCTGCGGCGCCGATCCACAACAGCAGCGGCGAGGTCGTATGCTATGCCGCCGTGGATTTCAGCATGAACGAGGTCAGAGATGCGGCGACCAGAACGCAGGTGGTGCTTGCTGTGATCCAGATC
>JAGADP010000142.1 GCA_017828885.1 Oscillospiraceae bacterium
ACCAGTTCTACAACCTCATCCCCGTCCTGACGGCGGAGGAGAACATCACGCTCCCGCTTCTGATGGACGGCAGAAAGCCCGACCAGACGCATCTCGAACAGATCCTCGACATGCTCGGGCTGAAGGAGCGCCGGGACCATCTGCCGTCCCAGATGTCGGGCGGTCAGCAGCAGCGCGTCTCCATCGGCCGGGCGATCTTCACCTCGCCGCAGGTCATCCTCGCGGATGAGCCGACCGGCAACCTCGACAGCAAGAACAGCGCCGAGATCATGGAGCTGTTCCGGCGTTCCAATAAGGAGCTGAACCAGACCATCCTCATCATCACACACGATGAGAACATCGCCGACCAGTGCGACCGTATCATCGTCCTGAGCGACGGGAAGATCATCTCCGATGAAGCCAAATCCTCACCAAAGGAGGCGGATCACCATGCGGTATGAGAGCCTTCTTGCTTCGCGCTACATCAAGGCGCAGAAGCGGCAGTCTGCTTTTACGGTCATCAGCATCGCCACCGCCGTCGCCGTCATGACGATGATCTTTCTGCTGTACAGCGTACTGATGAACTGCTACAAGAACACCGTCTACGGCATGTCGCCCTATCATCTGGCGTTCATGGGTCTGACCGAGGAGCAGGGCGAAGCACTCCAGAAGGAGGAACCGGTGCGTTCGGTCAAGCTGAACCGCGCGAAGGACGGCACGGTCACGGCGCTCGTCCTGTTTGACAGCGACATCGGCGACCGGGAGCAGTGGCTCCAGAAGGCCGCACAGCATATCGGAGCGGAGCGGCAGTTTGAGAAAGACCGGTATGAATGGAATGATGATCTGATGCTGGCCGACTCCATCGGGGACGGTGCGCATCTGTTCCGGCTGCGGATCTTTTGCATCTTCTTTATTTTTGCAGTTGTGATGGCATTTTCGCTGCGGCTCATCATCGACACGGCGTTCGAGGTCTCCTCGAAGGAGCGCGAACGGCATTACGGCGTATTGCAGTCCGTGGGTGCAACACCTGAGCAGATCGTGCGCATCATCACGCTGGAGGGCATGCGGCTCTGCGTGGTCGCTGTGCCGCTCGGGCTGGTCGCAGGCATGGTGCTGGCCTATGGCATGTACAATGCACTGCTGGCGGCGGGTATTGCCGAGCTCTTTCAGGGAATGACGAATGCACAGCTCAGCCTGCCGTTTTCCATCGACCCGAAAATGCTGCTCATTGCGGCGGCGTTCGGCATCGTATGGGTATTCCTCTCTGCCTATGGCGTCGGGATGCGCATTATCAAGAAGCCCCCGATGGAAGCCATCGTCACCCGTGCGGACGAGGTGAAAAAGGTCAGAAAGCACACGCTCTCCGGCCTGTTGTTCGGCATCTCGGGCAGCATCGCATCCCGCAACGCAAGACGCCAGAAGAAGCGCTTTGTCATCACAGTGCTGACACTGACCATTTCGATCACGATGTTTGCGCTGTTCTCGACCATGACGGAGACCATCGAGCGCACGACCAATGGCTTTATGACCGCCGGTATGGACGATGCGGATTTTATGGTAGGTCTTACAGAGGATCAGGCAAAGGGCATCACCTATGAGGACGGTCTCCGGGAGATCACTGACAGCGGTATGTTCCGGAATATCGGCGTGAATATCCTGCAGCAGGTCAAGCGCCCGGATGCGGAGCGCACCTACTACGTGGAGTATCTGAACAAGGAATGGTTCGAGAAGTATTACGGCGAAAGCTCTCCTGTCAGCTATGAGGAGCTTGTCCGCACGGGCGGCTATGTCCTCAACAGTGCTGCAATGGACTATCCGGAATTCTCGGAGGGCGTCAGCGGTGATACGATGGAGATCAACACCACGCGTATCATGTTCCCATCGGACAAACTGAGCGATGACATGACACGCAAGGAGTACCTGCAAGCATCGGAAAAAGAGGAGATCGCCCACACGATCACTGTGCTCGGCACCGCGAAGGAAAATGCAGTACTCACTTCGACCGGAAGTGTTCTTGTCGGTGCGCTGGATACCTATCAGGACGTCAAGGAGGCGTGGTACGGCGACTACACGATCTTCACGACCTGTGCATTTTCCTATCGCTCGGAAAACGACTACAATACCGAGGATTACAAGAAGATCATCGATTGGTTCAACGAGCATATCGACACCGTCTCGATCGACCTCGACAACTACGGCACCCGCTGGACGACCCGGAATGTGATGTCCTCTGTCCGCGCCGGTGTGTTGATCCTGAATGTCATCATTGCGCTGGCGGCGCTCATCAATCTGATGAACATCATCTCCACGGGACTTGCCAACCGCCGCAGTGAGCTGGCCTCGCTGCAATGCATCGGCATGACCGACCGTCAGCTTGACCACATGGCCATGATCGAATCCCTGCAGTTTGTCGGTACGGCGGCGTTCCTGTCCGTTTTGCTCTGCATTCTCCTGATCTTCGGGAGCGAGGCGCTTCTGATAAAGCTCATCAACATGACGTTCGTAGAAGAAAGCGAAAAAGTACGTGAATTGCTGATCGGTATGATCCGGATGGATCATGTCACGCCTTTCCTTCGTGTGGCAGCAGCCTCCCTTGTGGCGTTTGCGGCGGGCTGTCTCACCTCGCTCATCATGCTCCGGCAGCAGGATCAGGAGAACCTCTCCGACCAGATCCGCGGCTCGGAGATGAAGCTCGACACCAAGCAGTCACACATCCTCCGCAACAGCGTGATCGCCGTCGCAGGTGCAGCCGTTCTCGCGATCGCGGGGCTGCGCATCTACACGGTGGCATCCTACCGCCATGACCGGAACGAATTTGCCAAGGCCGGCTACCTTGATCTGGTCGATGCAAACGGCATGCAGATGAACGTCTACCGCACCGGCGCAGAACACGGCAAGCACACGATCGTGGGACTGGCCGGCATGGGCGTCAACTGCTTCCCTGTGCTGACTTCGGAGCTGAATGAGCGGCTCGGCAAGGAAAATACGCTTGTCTATCCCGACCATGCAGGCTATGGCTTTACGGATGATTCCTTGAAAAAGCAGACGCTCGGACAGGTCGTGGAGGATGTCCGCACAAGCCTGAAAAGCGCTGGCTTCGCACCGCCCTATGTACTGATGGGGCATTCCTACGGGAGCTATTACGCGCTCTGGTGGCAGATGAAGTACCCCGATGAGGTGGAAGCCATCGTCTTCCTCGACGGCACCGAGCTGCCGGAAAGCAAGCTCTGGTTCTCCAGTATGGTCGAAGCGATGTATCCCTCGGAGGCGGCTGCCAAGGCTGATTGCAAGAGACTGGCACTGCGGACATGGCTGGGGTTTGACCGGCTGTGTGCAGCGGAAGATCCAGAGGGCCATATCTACGGCGCATCCGTCCTGACGGAGGAACAGATCCGGCTCTGGGATCTCAGTGACCATCGCTCCTACAGTGCTGCATCTTTGTCCGAGATGCTGCTGATGGACAGCGCTTACCAGGAGCTTTCGGAGAAGATCAAGCCGACATCCATCCCGAAGCTGTATCTCTGCACCACGCCTTCCTGTGAGGAGGACATCCGGGAGGCGGAGGAATTCGTCAAGGCGGATCGGGAAGCCGTCGGTCTGCGCTATGCAGGCGACCCTGAGACTGTGGCGAAAAGTGAATGGAAGGAATATGAATGGCAGTGCGAGGATTACTATGACAACACACTCACGCCGTTCATGGAGCGCATCGGCAACAGCCGGTATGTCGCGATCGGCGGCGACCACGGCATTTTCTACGCGCAGAAGCCGGAGCAGACCGCAGAGGAGATCCTTGATTTCCTTGCGGAGACGACTGAATGACAAGAAAGCGGCGGGCATTGCCACGGAAATCAGTTTTCAGAAAAAGCGGGTTTGAGGGGGCGCCCAGCCCCCTCCTTTTCCTCCCCCAACGGGGGAGGTGCCGCCGAACGGCGGCGGAGGGGGGCGGCTGTCGAGAGATCAGTCCTGAAAAATGCACTTTAGCAGAGTAAATGCTTTTGCCGTGATCCATTTCTCTGTCTGCTTGCATTGCAAGAGAAAGTATGCTATAATAAAAACAGCACTGGAGGTGAACACCATGTCCAAGATCCTACTCGTCGAGGACGACGAACAGCTTGCCCGTATCCTGATGCGGTTCCTCAATTCCGAGGGCTACACCATCGACCATGCCAGCGGGCAGAAGGACGCGCTGCGGCTGTTTGAGGAGAATGCCTACGACTGCATCCTGCTCGATATTTCGCTGAAGGACGGCAACGGCTATTCCGTCTGTGCAGCCGTCAAGGCACAGAACGACACGCCCGTCATCTTCATTACGGCCTCCGCGGACGAGGCCTGCACGGTGGCCGGCTTCGAGATCGGCGCGGATGATTACATCGGCAAGCCGTTCGGCACGCGGGAGCTGCTGGCGCGGATGAAAAACGTCATGCGGCGGCACCAGAGATCCTCGCCGCTGCTCAAATGCGGCAATGTGACCATCGACCCGATCAAGGGCATCGTGTACAAAAACGGCAGCGAGCTTGCCATGTCCGCACTCGAATACCGTTTGCTGCTGGTGTTCTTCTCCAACAAGAACCAGATGCTTTCCCGTGACCGGCTCGCGGAGGAGCTGTGGTCGCTCACCAAGGAATTTGTCTCGGACAATACCCTGAGCGTCTACATCCGGCGTCTGCGGGAGAAGATCGAGGACGACCCGCAGGAGCCGCGGATCATCCTGACCGTCAGAGGTCTCGGCTATAAGGCGGTGGACGGATGAGCGACAAGAAAAGGCGGCTCATCCACATCCTTCTGACAATCGCAGGGGCGGCGGGCTGTGCGTATTTCAGCATCCCGTGCGCGGTGATCGCTGTGGTGCTGTCGGGGGCGTTTCTGGCGCTCTACGAATGGATCCTTGCCAAGCGGCGGGATCAGGTCATGCGGCTTTGTGACGACATCGACCGCATCCTGCGCCGGGATGACGCCATCTCCTTTGACGAATACAAGGAGGGCGAGCTGAGCGTCCTGTCGGCGGAGATCCACAAAATGACCATCCGACTGCGGGAGCAGAATGCGGCGCTGCAAAGCGAAAAGAAGTTCGCCAAGGAGGCGCTCGAGGACATCTCCCACCAGCTCCGGACGCCGCTGACGTCGGTCATGATGATCCTCGGCCTGATGAATTCCACAGAACTTTCGGAGCAGGAGCGCACGGAGTACCTGCGGGATCTCTATGAGCTGCTGGCGCGCATGAAATGGCTCATCGAGACGATGCTGAGCCTGTCGCGGATCGAGGCGGATGCGGTGAAATTCGCGAAGGACACTGTCTCCTGCCGGGAGCTCATCCGGCAGTCCGTCGAGACTGTCTCCGTGACGGCGGAGCTGAAAGGCGTGGAGCTCATAACGGAGATCAAGGACGAGCCGGTCTTTATCGGTGACCTGCATTACACCTCCGAGGCAGTCGTGAACCTGCTGAAAAACGCCATCGAGCACACGCCTGAAGGCGGCATGGTCACGATCACGGCGGAGGGGAACAACATCTCCACCACGCTCACGATCGCCGACACCGGCGAGGGCATCCCCGAAACGGAGCTGCCGCATATTTTCGAGCGTTTCTATCGCTCCTCGGACTACACCAAAAACGGATACGGCATCGGGCTGGCCTTTGCCCAGAAGGTCATCACCGCGCAGGACGGGAGCCTGAAAGCGGCCAACCGGAAGACCGGCGGCGCGGTGTTTGACATCCGCTTTTACAAGACGACCATATAACAAACAGGCAGATACATCGTGATGTATCTGCCTGTTCTGTTATATCTCCTGCTGTACGGATCAGCAGTCTGAAAGATCAGTCGTAACGCAGTGCGTCGATCGGGTTCATCTTTGCAGCCTTGTTCGCCGGGTAATAACCGAAGAACACGCCTGTCAGGATAGAGAAGAACACCGAAATGATGATCGCGGGGATGGAGGGCTGGATGGTGATGGAGATCAGCTCGGCATACTCGGAATAGAACTCCGTCACGAGCGTCTTTGCGATCCAGCCAATGGCAAGACCGCCCAGTATGCCTAAGACAATGCCTATGATACCGCCGATCAGACAGATCATGATCGCCTCGATGACGAACTGCATCCGGATGGCGGAATTCTGTGCGCCGAGCGCCTTGCGGATACCGATCTCCTTGGTACGCTCGGTGATGGATACCAGCATGATGTTCATAACGCCCACGCCGCCAACGATCAGAGAGATCGCCGCAATGACGGAGATCGCGATGGTGACTACGTTGATGATCGTGTCGATCATGCCGAGGTACTGCTGCTCGTTGATGATGCGGAATGTGATGCCGGGCTTCTCCTTGTACTTCTCCTCGAAGAATCCCTGGAGGGCATCCTGCTGCATCGTGACGTCATAGTCCGTGTTGTAGCGGATCTGTGCATAATAGGACGGTTCAGACTCCTGATGTACCATCTCGTTATAGGTGTCGCACGGGATGCTCACCGGGGAGACCTTCTCCATCTTCTTCATGCCGGGGGTGTACATCTTTTCATAGAGCTGCGGGAGCTTGTCATAGCCGACGATGACGAAGTCACCGGAAAGGCCGTTCTCAAACGTCAGGTTGATCTCCTGGCCGATGGGATCCACGCCGGGCTCGAAGTACTGGCTGATGAACAGGTCGCTGACATAGAGCGCATTCTTCTTGTTGATGTTGTCCTTGTACTGGATGGTACGGCCGCGCAAATGGTCAAGCATCGGCTTGACATCGAGCACGCCCGATACGGACATTGTGATCGTATCGCCCTTGGAGTTGCGCGTGGTCGCCTGCCCGCAGTCGGTGGTCAGCTCAATGGCGAAGTAATCCGGGTACTCTGCGACAAGCTCATCGAGCATCTCACGGCTGATGAGGTCATCCTCCGAAACAGAATCCTCCCAGTCGAGAATGACGTCGAAGATGTTATAGCTGCCGAAGGAGTTGAACGTGTTGGACAGCGTTTTCTGGATGGTCGTACCGATGGTGGTGATCATGATAACGGCGCTGATACCGATGATGATGCCGAGCATCGTCAGCAGCGCACGCATCTTGTTGGCGAACAGCGAGGTGAACGCCAGACGGATATTCTCAATCAGCTGCATTCACTCTCACCCCCGTATCATTGATGATGCTGCCGTCACTGATGGTGACGATG
>JAGADP010000018.1 GCA_017828885.1 Oscillospiraceae bacterium
AGCAAGAAGGCGGATGGCGACGACTACCGCGTGCTCGACGTGACCTTCTCCGCAGCCGAGGACGGCGAGACCTCTGCGAAGGTATGCGATTTCATCTATATGACAGCCGTTAAGCCGGCGTATGAATTTGACAGCGACATCGCTTATTTCGTAGACTGTGGCGACCAGAAGACCGACACCCTCACCGGCAGAGACAAGCTCGGACTGTACAACTGCCTGACAGAGCAGACCTATGGCGTGGATGAGGTTTCCGGCTATACATGGGGCATCGTAGATGATACGACCGACCAGTACAATGGCGCATCCAAGAGCGGCGGCATCTACACCGCCAACACCTGGCCGGATGAGAACCATGCAGCGGACGGCGCTGACAAGGGCTCCAGCTTCCGCTATACCAAGAACCAGTACGAGAACGACATTGCCCGCCACCTGGACTACAGCTTCGAGCTCCCGAACGGCACCTACTCCGTAGAGGCTGCCTTCGCAGATCCGTGGAGCTGCTCCAAGAACCCGACCATCTATGCGAATTACGGCGAGAAGGATCAGTCCGTCATCGGTGAAAACTGCGCGATCGGTACCGCTATTAAGGGGACTGCGAAGGTCACCAACGGTAAGCTGACGATCAACGCACGCTCCGAGGACAAGGCGATCAACCTCTGCTACATCATCATCCGTCCGGTCGAGGTACAGGAGAATGTCACCGGCTGCAAGGGTGACGTGAACCTGGATGGCAAGGTGGATCTGCTCGATGTGATCCTCCTCCAGAAGTACCTGCACGGCCAGCAGAGCTTCAGCGGCGAGCAGGCCTACGCTGCTGACGTATTCTCCAATGCAGAGTTTGACGTGTTTGACCTCGCGGCACTCAAGCGCGAAGTCCTGAAAAAGTAAGAAGCCAAGCCGTTATACATTAAAAACTTCCCATCCGTCCGGGTGGGAAGTTTTTTGCCGCAGTCTCTTGCTTTTTCGCAGTATTTGCGGTATAATGAGAGTATCAACCATAAAGGAGCTGCCTATGCTGATCGACATTTCTCAGGAGCTTTTCTCCTGCAATACCTTTCCCGGCGACCCCAAGCCAGTGCCGGAGCGCCTGATGAGCGTGGAAAAGGGCGATGTCTGCAACCTGACCGCATTTTCCATGTGCGCCCACAACGGTACGCATGTCGATGCGCCGTTCCACTTCCTGCCGGATGGGAAGACGATCGACGAGATGGGGCTCGAAGCTTTTGTCGGGGAGTGCTATGTGGTACAGCACGAGGGCGATGTGACCGTTGCGGATGCGGCGGCGATCCTTGCGAAAGCATCTGCTGCCGCGGCGGCAAAACGTATCCTCATCGGCGGGAAAGCCACCGTCACGGCAGAGGCAGCGGAGATATTTGCGGCGTCGCAAATTTTGCTCATCGGCAATGAGAGCCAGACAGTCGGCCCGGAGAACGCCCCGAAGCAGGTGCATCTCATCTTGCTCGGCGCAGAAGTTGTGCTCCTCGAGGGAATCGTGCTCGCGCATGTGCCGGAAGGACGCTATTATCTCAACGCGGCGCCGCTGAATCTCGGCGGCTGCGACGGAGCGCCCTGCCACGCGTGGCTGATGACGCTGGAGAACTGAACATCACAAAACAGCCTCCCGCCATTTCGGGAGGCTGTTAGTATCATGTATCTTGTATGACTGTCTCAGCGCGGTTTAGCTCGCTCTCGAGCAGTTTCAGCTTTTCCTGCCGTGATAGCTGCTTGATCAGCACCTCTCGCCGCATGGCGTCCTTGCGCTCCTCGTGCTCCTCAGCATAGACCAACCTGACCGGCAGCCGGGAACGGGTGTATTTTCCGCCTTTTCCGGCATTATGCGAAGCAAGCCGCTTCCGGATGTCGTTCGTCCAACCGGTGTAGAGCGTCCCGTCCGCACATTCAAGGATATAGGTATAGTTCATGGCAGTACTGCATCGACCGGCTCACCGGCAGCAAGGCTCTTCTTCACATCGAGGATGCGCTGGTTGGAGCTGCCGCGGAACTGGAGCTCGAGACTGCGGAGCGATTCCACATACGGCCCGTCCACAAGCCAGTCTGTGACTTCGACCAGCTCACAGATCCCGTCCTCATCGCGGCGGGCATAGAGCTGTTCAAACGTGTAGCCGGAGTAGGTCATGATATTCAGACCGAGCTTCCGGATCTCTCTGCCGAGCGCAGCAAGCGCCTTGGCCTGACAGAACGGCTCACCGCCGCTGAATGTCACGCCGTCGAGCAGGGGATTGCCCTTGATCCGCTCGAGGATCTGCTCCTTTTCGACCAGCGTGCCGCCATCAAAAGCATGTGTCTGTGGATTGTGACAGCCCGGGCAATTGTGCGGGCATCCCTGCACAAAAACCGTAAAGCGCAGACCCGGACCGTCTACGATCGAATCATTGACCGTGTCGGAAATGCGCAGCATAGTGATCCCTCCCGTCAGAATACCGGCCACGGGATCGCCGAATCTTCGATCGGCACCTCGTTGAGCACTTCCTCACGCAGACGCTCGATGATGTGCGATTCCTTGTTGACAGCGATCTTGGACTCGGTGAGCAGTACCTTGGCATTGGCGCCGTAGTTGCCGCGGCTGATGTCTACATGCAGCCAGGTATAGAGGTAATAATCGCCCTCTTTTTCATCCTCGCGCTCCGTGACCTCACGATAGATCACAACGCCGTTCTGACGGTCTACGAGCAGATCAAGCTGCTGCTGGAGATAGTCACGGCTCAGCGGCCCGAGCAGCACCTGCGCGCGCTTATAGCCGTTGGCAACGTCGAGCATGTTCTTCATATACATACGGCGGAACGCGCGGGGCATCTTGAGGGTAACGACCTCGTTGTTGCGCTCCTGCTTCTGGACTTCGTTATAGCGGATGCTGTACTCCACATAGGAGTCATTCTCGCCGCAGTAGATATACTGCGCATCGCTGACGGAACGGCCGAGCTTTTCCTCGCCGTCCTCATCCTTATCCGCACCCTCGGACACCTTGGAGGTATCGCCGACCAGCGCATGGGAACGCTCGCGGGCAATGGCCTCGATCTGCTGAGAGTTCAGCGGCTTGTTGACATCGGTATCCTCGAGCGTCGCATCGGACTGATAGATCTCGATGGCGTACTGCTCATAGAACTCATACCCGTTGTCATCCTCGAGCACAGCAAGCTCCTGCCCGAAGA
>JAGADP010000143.1 GCA_017828885.1 Oscillospiraceae bacterium
ACACAGAGAGCTCCTCCGCACCCGCGCAGGAGAACTCCGCCGAAGCCTCCGCAGAGGCAAGCGCCGAAGAGACCGATGCCGAATCCGCCCCGGAGACGGCTGAGGAGACGACCGAAGCGCAGCCCGAGGAAGCCGACGCTTCCGCCGAGCAGGATTCCTGAGCGCCATGATCAAAGGGATCCACCACATCTCCATGAAATGCGCCGCCCCGGAGACCTACGCCAGAGCCCGTGACTTCTACTGCAACATCCTCGGCCTGACCGTGTTCCGTGAATGGCCGGACGGCATGCTGCTCGACACCGGCAGCGGGTACATCGAGATCTTCTGCAACGGCGAGGGCATCCCGACCAAGGGCGCCATCCGGCATTTCGCGCTGCTGACCGACCATGTGGATGCACTGACCGCTAAGATCCGCGACGCCGGCTACGAGGTCTTCATCGAGCCGAACGATGTCAACATCCCCTCCACGCCCGTCTACCCGATCCGGATGGCATTCTGCATCGGGCCGCTCGGCGAGGAGATCGAACTGTTTCAGGAAAGGTGATACGATGCAGAACTATACCATCCGCCACAACGCCCTGACCGCGGAGGAATTCATCTCCCTCTGGGAAAGCGTCTGGGGACAGGGCCCCACCCCCGAACAGACCCGCCTTGCGATGGAGCACACGCTGTTCCGCGTCTCCATGTATGACGGGGACAAGGTCATTGCGATGGCGAGAATGATCGGCGACATGGGTCTTTGCTACTACATCAAGGATGTCGTCGTCAGACCGGAGTACCAGAAGCAGGGGCTCGGCCGCATGCTCATCGAGGAGCTGCTGCGCTTCGTCAATGCCAACGGCATCAGCGGCACAAGCGTCTTTGTGGAGCTCTGTGCGATGCCGGACAAGATGCCGTTCTATGCGCAGTTCGGCTTTGCAGCCAACGAAGCCCAGCGCATGAAGCAGATGTACCAGATACAGTAACCCCTACCCCCTGCCCCCTCCCCGGAGGGGAGGGGGTAAATTGGCTTTGCTGCAAACCGCAGCCGCTTTTTGACTTCATCTTTTTGAAACACCGACGCCCCCGACAGTTCCACCTGTCAGGGGCGTTCCACATTCACTCCCGTATCACAAGATCCGCAGCCATATCCGGCCGATACGCCGCCGCATACCGCCGCTCTGCCGGAAAATAGCGGTTCTCATACTTGTCCATGATCTGCTGCTCGTTCCCGATGTAGGTATCCCGTTTCAGCACACGCTGCAAACGTACATCCTCGGGCACGTCGATGTAGAGCATGTAGTCGAACACGCCGGCAAGCTCCCTGCGCTGGAGGAAAATGCCCTCCACCACGATGGCGGTCTTTCCCTCCGCCGCAGCCTGCTCCGTGAAGTAGCAGTCATTGTCCTTGTCGTAGAGCTCCACCGCGCAGCGCCCGGTCTCCTGCAAGGCGCGGATGACCTCACGGAAATAGTCGTACCGCCATTGCAAGTCATAGTAGCACTGCCAGTCCGGATACGCGTCATTGTAGCGGATGGCTCTGACATGGATGAAGTCGTCGATGTGCAGCAAGATCGTATGCATTCCCTGCTGCCGGAGCGCGGTGCAGATGCTTTCGGAAACGGTGCTCTTCCCTGCGCCGCCCAGCCCGTCAATGCCGAGCACGGCGATGCTTTTCTGCGCTGTGATCTGCTGCATGGCTTGCAGGATCGTTGTTTCGTATGGCATGTCATCCTCCTGTTATCATTTTTACACTCGTCTTGCCTTCGCGGAGAACTCCGTCACAACGACCTTCACGACCGCAACAGATGCAGCCATTTCCTCGCGGATGGCAAAGTCCTTCCCCGTCTGCTGCCGCATCAGGATCGCAAGTCCCCGGCATTTCTCCGCCGGATCCTCCACGATCTCAGCCGTTCCCCTGCCGATGAACGACGCAAACAGCGCCCCATAGTTGCAGGCGACCTCGCCGCCGGAGACAAGCGTCGTCTCTCCCTCGACCTCCACGCAGACATGCGGATCCTGCCGGATCAGATCGAGCTTGTGGCCTTCTCTGGCACTGTGCATGTAAAAGATAAACTGCCCGTCCGCATAGGCATAGCCGAAATGCAGCGGCACGACATACGGATACCCCGCATCCAGCAGCCCCAGCCGCAGCACCTGCGCCTTGTCGAGCATCGCCCGGATCTCTGCGATCTCCGTGACCGCCCGATCGTTTCTTCTCATGTTAAAAGCTCCTTTCTGCTGTGGAATGGATGCTATCATTATACCATATCCAGAAACGAAATGCAAGCGCCGCCGCTCCCCTGTTGACTTTTCCCCCATTTTATGCTATGCTGATACTGACACATCTTTGCAGAAACGAGGCACCCCATGCAGATCCACGTCATCAAAGCCGAACCCGACACGCCTTTACACCAAAGATCTGGAGGAGGCATCCGAATGAACGACTTCCCGGCCTTTATGAAGCAGCCCATGAACCGCATCCCCACCGCCCAGCAGAACACGCCCGACATTGACGGCTATTATTACGAGGGGCAGGACGGCAGCCAGATCTGCTTCTGGACCTACCTCGCCGACCGCGATTCCAAGGAGAACGTCCACGCATTCGATGAATACGTCGTCTGCATCGCGGGCGAATATGTCGAGATCTTCGACGGCAAAGAGCACATCCTCCACGCCGGCGACGAGCTCCTCATCCCGAAAGGCACACCTCACCACGGCCGCGTGAAGAAGGGCACCCGCACCATCCACGCATTCGGCGGAAAACGCATCACCGCAGAGTAAAGGAGGAACCAACATGAACACACTGCAAGGCATCGACCTGACCAAACTGTTCAACAACGAAAGCAGCTACGGCAAGCGATTCCGCTTCCCCGCCCCGACCGAAGCCCAGATCCGCCGCGCCGAGGAAAAGCTCGGCTACAAGCTCTCCCCGTCCTACCGTGAGCTTCTGTCCATTCAGAACGGCGGCATCATCAGCGACGAACTCAGTGAAAGCTGGCTCACAACGATCTACGGCATCGCCCCGGAACAGGATGCCGAGAACGGTCTCGAAGAGATGTTCGACAACTGGCGCGATGAATGGGAATACCCCGACATCGGCATCCCGTTCGGCGAGACACAGTCGGCCGGCCATGACATGTACTACATGGACTACCGCGTCCTGAACGCCAACGGCGAGCCGCGGATCGTCCGTGTGGATGTGGAGGACATGGATGACCCGAAGTTCTACCTTGTCGCCCCCGATCTCCCCGCCTTCCTCCGTCTGATCTTGGCCGATGAGGAGCTCCGGGAAACCCCGCTCTGATCCTGACAGATAATGAAAGGCTTAGCCGTGCAAACACACAGCTAAGCCTTTTTCGTCGGAATGCAGTCGCATCGACCCGGTTTATCTTTTTTCATTCTGAGGATCCGTATCCGTTTCCGTCGATGCAGTATCCTCACTCGTTTCTGAACTGCTCTGATCGGCAGCCGCATTCAGGACCGCAGGCAGTACATGCGATACGACCGAAATGATCGTTGCGATCTGCTGCGCTCTAATGACAGACAATGCGCTGCTGATGAACGCACTGCCGATCATGGCCGCACCCGTTCCGTAGCAATCCGCCACAAGCAGCTCCGCCAGCATCAGCCGCTGCTTTTTGCCGTCCGATTTGTCGTCAAACAGCTTGTTGTCTTTCAGATACGCATAGGCATCGAGGATCTCACAAACGATGACCTCCGGCTCCTCCTCCATGCCGATCAGCATTCCAAGCGATGCAAACACATCCCCGCCCTCGGTCGCTTCCTTGTTCTGCTGCAACGCATCGTAGAGCCTTACGACCTTATCACATTTTTCCCGGATGTCTCCCTCTGTCAGCGCCAAGATCTCACTGAGCCGCTGCACCGGATCAGAGCCCACCCTGACCTTGCAGATCGTTTTGAGATACACCATGCCTTCTTCCATATCGCGCAGGATCGCATCGACCGGTCTGTCAGACAGCGCCAGGAGGATCACAAAGGAAATATCCTCCGAATCCGTCAGGAACGGGTGATCCTTCTCCATCTGCTTCATGAGTGCATTGTGCTTTTCGATCACCGCATCCGCATCGTCCTGCCGCCCAAGATCACAGATCAGCATGGCCGCAAGGATCATATAGGAATTGTCCACAAAATGCCCCTTGTGCAGCTTCTGGTAGACTGCCTTGACGTCCTCGATGTAGCGTTCCGCATCGTCTGAGAGTGCCATTTCACTGATGAGCGCCAGCTTTACGGCATCCCGGTACTCCGAGAAAACGCCCGTATGCCGGTTCAGAATGCTGCGGCATTCTGTCAGCCTGTCCGGATCCGCTTCCTTGTCTGCCCCGGTAAAGAGCAGCCCCGCCGCAATGCTCATCATCGCCTTTTCAAACAGGAACTTCTTTGCGATCGCCGCACGATTCCGTTCAAACAGCTCGCATTTGTTTCTCAGATTCTCAGTCATAGGGTTCTCCTTTTTATGATCGTAACAGTATATCAACGTTCAATTGCACACCGATATGCAATTCCCCACCGCATGCACAAAAAACGCGCCCCGAGCCAAAACTCGGAGCGCGTCCTTTGCAGCCTTCAGCTGCTGGTCGGGATGACAGGACTCGAACCTGCGGCATCCTGCTCCCAAAGCAGGCACTCTACCAAACTGAGCTACATCCCGGCGGGGAGTCCCCGCTGACAGACGCGTGCGGGGTTCCATTTTAGGTCACAGTACACGTCACGCGTTGTAAATGCACCTTGACCGAAAAATGATCGTCAAAAGCCTTACAGAACTCGCGTTGTAAATGCACCTTGACCGGAAAAGTCATGTAATGGGGAGCCCCCGCGGGCAGACGCGCGC
>JAGADP010000144.1 GCA_017828885.1 Oscillospiraceae bacterium
AGTCCGGCATCTTTCTCGGCGCCAGCTCCGTTCATGTCGTAGATGCGATGTTTGTCGGGAAATCGGCGATCTATGACGTCGTGATCTTCTGTCCCGAAAAGAAGTACTCCGAGTACGAGCAGTATATCTTCTCCTGGGTAGACTCCTTCCAGGGCGAATAGCGCGGAGCCCGCGCGGGCAGGTCGCTTCGAGGAGAACGGCGCACCTTTTCTCTGATCGCAATGCCCCCAACGCCTTGCGGCGAAGGGGGCAAAGCTATGCATTTCAGGCCATCGCAGCTAAAGCTGCTCCTGTGCAGTTTTCCGGGGTTTCAGATCATGGTGCAGCGCAAAAAGCTCTTCCGGAATCCAAAACAACACCCCCGCAGATGCATCATCTGCGGGGGACATTTTGCGATTATACGATCGTAAAGAAGCGCTGGTGGAACACAGCCGTTTCCTGCGGTGCGATCTCGCGCTTGCCGGTCAGGCCTGCGGGCATGTCCATGTTGGCGGCGTCGATCATGGCCGACATCGGCTCCGGGCAGAAGTAGCCGTTGAAGCCCTTGTCGTTCCAGAAGATCCAGAACTTGTACTCCTCGCCGATCTCATAGCCGACGCGGGTGCCGCTCGCGGTATCCTCGAGCATGAGGCCGTAGAAATCTTCGCCGTCGAGGGTCATGTGCTCGGCAAAGTACATCTCATTGTCGATGTTCTGGAGCACCGGGCAGCGGCTGCCGGAGCGGTACTCAAGGTCACGCATCCCGAGCTCTGCGGTCTCGCCGGTCGGCAGACAGCGCTCGTTGAGGATCCAGCGGTTGCCGATGGGCGCGGTGATGCGCTGATCGGCCTCCTTACCACCCACCTTGAAGGGCGAGTTGAACGCCGTGTGGGTCGCCACGGAAATGGGCATCTGCTTGTCCGAGAGGTTGGTCAGCTTGAATTCATACTCCAGACCGCATGCGGACAGTGTGAACAGGAACTCTGCCTTGAACTTCACCGGCAGATACTGGAAGAAGGGATCTTTCTCGTCATAGACATACTCTGTCTTGCACCATGCGCAGTTGTCATCGGCCTTGTGCTCCACAACGGTATGCTTGCGCTTGTGCAGGAAGCCGTGGATGTGGTTGTTGTAGGGTGCCTTCTCGTTGACAGGCAGGTGGTAGACTGCATCCGAAGTTTTCAGAACGCCGTCTGCGAAGCGGTTCGGCAGGTAGAGCGTCGGCAGACCCCATACCTCTGCGGACTGCAACAGCTCGTCATAGGTGTTGACATCCTTGAAACGGAAGAATTCCACACCGTGCGCCTCATCCCGCAGGCGTACCACATTGGAGCCGAGGTCGGGGGCGATCAGAGCGGTGTAGCCGCCTGCATTCAGCCGTACACAGGGCATATTGCCCCACTGCATCATCTGGGTCGTATTCATCGTTACTTTCCTCCTTCAACTGCCCGCTGAAACAAATGCATTTTCTGATGATAAAGCAAAGCCTACCCCCTCCGCCGCCGTTCGGCGGCACCTCCCCCAAGGGGGAGGAACGAGGGAGGGCGCTGCGCGCCCTCAGACCCGCTTTTTTATTCTGGATCAGTGCGGGTAAAGTGTTATATTCATTGTAGCATGGATTTGCAGATTTGTCCAGTGGTTTTGACGAACATCCCGGAAATGCACAGATATTATGCACCGATTTGTGCAATATCACGAAGAAGGCGGACGCCTGCGGCAGGTTTTCATTTTCTTGCCGAAAGCC
Organism: Oscillospiraceae bacterium; assembly: GCA_017828885.1. Classification (GTDB taxonomy): domain Bacteria; phylum Bacillota; class Clostridia; order Oscillospirales; family Ruminococcaceae; genus UBA3855. The sequence continues at coordinate 1,724 of JAGADP010000144.1, forward strand.
CTTGCCAAAATGGCTGTATCATGGTATAATAATTATATCTGTGTTTTTCAAACTGATAGAAAAAGCGGGTTTGAGGGGGGGCGCAGCCCCCCTCCCCCAGCCCTCCCCCGCTTGCGGGTGACTCCCCACGGGGGGGGGAGATGTCCGAAGGACAGAGGGGACGGGCGCCAGGTAGGCGAGGTGCCGCCGAACGGCGGCGGAGGGGGTAACTATCATGGTTAAGAGGATCAGTGTTTTATAGGAAGGAGAACAAAACTATGGCACAACAAACACCGGAATCCTCCGGTATCGGAACGGCCGTCAAGGACCGGCTGTTCCGGGACCGGTACTATCTGATCGCATTCTTTGTCCCCATCATCGTGATGTGCATTGCCTACGCCATCTTCGGGCTGTATCCCTTCGGGGAGGAGTCGGTGCTGGCGCTTGACCTGAACGCGCAGTACGTCTACTTCTTCGAGGCGCTGCGGGACAACTTCTGGGGCGACGGGAGCGCCTTCTATAGCTGGTCGCGGAATCTCTCCGGCGGCTTCATGGGCGTCATCGGCTATTACCTCGCCAGTCCCTTCACGCTGATCGTCATGCTGCTGCCGCGGAAAATGATCCTGACGAGCCTGCTCATCATGATCCTCTGCAAGATCGGCTCGGCAAGCGTGACCTTCTGCGTCTATCTGCAAAAATCACGGAACATCGACCCCTTGCGGGCGGTGCCGTTCAGCATTGCCTTTTCGCTCTGCGCCTACATGGTCATCCAGACGGTCGATCCGATGTGGCTGGACGGCCTGGTGTTCCTCCCGCTCATCATCCTCGGGCTGGAGCGCCTGATCGACAGCGGCAAGCGGCTCGGCTTCATCATCCCGACAGCGATGATGTTCGTGGCCAACTTCTACATCGGCTACATGATCGCCATTTTCACGGTCATCTACTTTGTCTACTACCTGTTCTTCGGCAGAGACGAGCGCCGCGGCAAGACGATGACCTATGTCTACATCGTCCTGAACTTCCTGCTTGCAGTCGTGGTGGCAGCGATGCTCTCCGCTTTCATGATCCTGCCGGTCTACAATGCCCTGAGCCTCGGTAAGTTCGATTTCAGCGGCGATCCGGACTACAGCATCCGGACGCAGTTCACCTCGGTGGACATCCTCGCGCAGCTCCTGACCTGCCAGTATGACTCCGTGAACGTGGACGGCAGCCCGGAGATCTACTGCGGCATCCTCGCCGTGGTACTGCTCCCGCTGTACTTCCTCAACAGCAGGATCTCCCTCCGCCAGAAGATCGGCAAGGCAGCGCTGCTGTTTGTGATGTTCTTCAGCATGTACATCAAGCCGGTCGATATGTGGTGGCACGGCGGACAGACGCCGAACTGGCTCCCCTACCGCTATTCCTTCATCATCTCGTTCATTCTCCTCACCACGGCAGCGACCTCCGTTCTGGCGCTTGAAGGCCTGAAACGCTCCCACTTCACCGGGACATTCGTCGGCATCCTTGCGGTCGTGCTCTATCTGCAAGGACGGGAATACGCCCACCTCGGCGATCTCACCTCCGTCTGGCTGACGATCGGGCTTGCCGTTGTCTATCTCTTCCTTCTCTACTACCTCAACGACAAGCAGAGCTCCAGAATGCTGCCGGTCTTCATGACGACCGTCCTCTGCGGCGAGCTGCTCTTCAACGCCGTGCATTCGCTGCGGGCGCTCGATGACGAGGTCGCCTATTCCAGCAAGGCCTCCTACGAGACCTTCATGGAGACAGGCCGCAAGGCCGTAGACCTCATGGAATCCCATGACGACGGCCTCTACCGCTCAGAAAAGACCTTCTCCCGCTGCGTCAACGACAATGCTGCATGGGGTCTGAAGGGTCTGACGCACTCGAGCTCCGTCATGAACGCCAAGATCCTGACCTTCCTCGAGACCATCGGCTACAATTCCCGCAGCTACTACAGCCGCTACGAGGGTACCACGGAGCTGACAGACTCGCTCCTCGGCATCAAGTATGTCATCGACCGCGACAACGGCAGCGGTGAGCAGGCGCTTGCCGAGGCGACAGGCAGTGAGCTCGACAAGATCGACCTACGCCGCCGCTGGCTCCTCCACGAGGCCTATACGCCCGTGGACAGCTACAGCTTCACTGACAACTCCGGCGAAGAACCGGTCGAGCGCACCTATACCATCTACGAGAACCCCAACGCGCTGCCGATCGGCTACATGGTCAGCGATGACATTCTCCGGATCGACCACCTCGGCAACGACAACCCCTTCAACAGCCAGAACATCCTCTTGAGCACGATGACCGGCCAGACGACCTTCGGCGGCGAGGAGGGCAAGATCGACGGCCATTCCGACTACTACACCCGCATCGACGTCGGCGAGCCCGTGCTCGGTGCCGTGACGCTCGGCGACTACAACGGACAGGCCTGCTACACCAAGCAGCCCTCCGGCGACCCGACCGTGGACTACCGCTTCACGGTGGAGAGCGAGGAGGAGATCTTCTGCTTCCTCAAGACCATGAATGAGCAGACCGTCAACCTCTGGCTCGGCGTCTATGACCCGGAGAGCGACAGCTACCGCTTCGGCGAGTCCGGCTACGGCCAGTATTTCAAGACGAGCAACTACAGCATCATCAGCCTGGGCAAATTCGCCCCCGGCACGCAGATCGCGCTGCGTCTGACGGTGCTCGACGAGGACGGCGCGACCATCATCAAGGAGCCGTTCTTCTACTATTTTGACCGTGATGCCTTCCAGCGGGACATCGACAAGCTGAAAGCCAGCACCCTGAACGTGATCAAGTTCAGCGACACCGACATCACCGGCATGATCAGCGCCAAGGAGGGACAGATCCTGTTCACGTCCATCCCTGCAGAACCGGGCTGGACAGTGCGCGTGGACGGCAAGCGTGTCACGCCGCAGACTGCCCTGAAAGCGATGCTCTGTGTCCCGCTCGATCCGGGCGAGCACACCGTCCGCCTGACCTACACGGCACCGGGCTTTGTACCGGGCTGTTGCCTGTTCGTACTGGGCATCGGCGCACTGGCCGTGCTCTGGTGGATGGAGCGCAAGGAAAAGACGGGCAGCCCCCGCAAGTAAATGATCCTGAGCATATTAAAGAGGACGGTTTGATGCCGTCCTCTTTCCTTTTCATTGCTTTCCTCTTGACGCTCCCTGCCAACTATGCTATACTTAAATTAACCATAACCCCGAAGGAGGTC
>JAGADP010000145.1 GCA_017828885.1 Oscillospiraceae bacterium
CCTACATATGGGAAAACTCCCTGCTGAGCCGCCCCCTCCGCCGCCGTTCGGCGGCACCTCCCCCGCGTACGGGGGAGGATTTGGGGAGGGTGCTGCGCACCCTCAGACCCGCTGTTATTGTTTCTCAGTTAATGGCAGTGCTCAGGAAACATCCACCAGCTCGATATAATCGCCGCCGTACTGTGCCACATAGTCCTTGCGGCCCTGCAGATCGTCGCCGAGCAGGAGGTTGAACATCTCCTCCATGCGGGCGGGATCGTCCGGCTTGACCTGGATGAGGCGGCGCGTCTCGGGGTTCATGGTCGTCAGGCTCATCATCTCCGGCTCATTCTCACCAAGACCCTTGGAGCGCTGGATGGTAAACTTCTCCCCGCCGATCTTCTTGAGGATGTCGGCGCGCTCCTTCTCCGTGTAGGCGAAGTAGGTCTGCTTCTTGGTCGTGATCTCGTAGAGCGGCGATTCTGCGATATAGACATAGCCGTTCCTGATGAGCGTCGGCGTGAGCCGGTAGAGCATTGTCAGGATGAGCGTGCGGATCTGGAAGCCGTCCACATCGGCATCGGTGCAGATGATGATCTTGCTCCAGCGCAGGTTATCGAGGGAGAACTGCGGGATGTTGCCGGTGTTTTTCAGGTTGACCTCCACACCGCAGCCGAGCACTTTCAGCAGATCGGTGATGATGTCGCTCTTGAAAATGCGCGGATAATCGGCTTTCAGGCAGTTCAGGATCTTGCCGCGCACCGGGATGACCGCCTGGAAATCGGCATCGCGGGCGAGCTTGACGGCACCGAGCGCGGAGTCACCCTCCACGATATACACCTCCCGGCGGGAGATGTCCTTTGTCCGGCAGTCCACGAACTTGTCCACCATGTTGGCAAGGTCGATGTTGCCGGCGAGCTTCTTCTTGATGTTCAGACGCGTTTTTTCGGCATTCTCACGGCTGCGCTTATTGATGAGCACCTGTTCGGCGATCTTGGCAGCCTCGTCCGGCTTCTCGATGAAGTACACCTCGAGCTGATGCTTGAGGAACTCCGTCATGGCCTCCTGGATGAACTTGTTCGTGATGGCCTTCTTGGTCTGGTTCGCATACGAGGTCTGCGTGGAGAAAGAGGACGAAACGATCACAAGGCTGTCCCGGATGTCCTCAAACTTCGCAAGGCTCTCGTTCTTTTGCAGCTTGTTCGTGGATTTGAGCAGCGCATTGATCTGGGAGAGGAATGCCGCACCCACAGCCCGCTCCGGCGAGCCGCCGTTCTCGAGGAAGCTCGAATTGTGGTAGTATTCCGCCAGGTTCATCTGGTTGGAGAAGGTCAGCGCCACATTCAGCTTTACCTTGTACTCCGGCTTGTCCTCGCGGTCGCGTCCGGTACGCTCTGCCGTCCATGTCTGCACGGGCGTGAGCGCCTTGTCGCCGACCAGCTCCTCTACATAGTCCGTGATACCGTTCTCGTAGAGGTATTCCTTCTCGAGGAAGCTCCCGTCCGCCTGCTCGCTCCGGTAGAGGAAGCGCAGGTTCGGGTTGACAACGGCCTGACGGCGGAGGGTGTCGTGGAAGAACTCATCCGGTACAAGGATCTCGGTGAAGACATCCAGATCCGGCTTCCAGCGTGTCAGCGTGCCGGTCTGCTTCTTTTTGTAGGGCTTCTTCTGGAGACCGCCGACATTCTCGCCCTTCTCAAAATGCAAGGTATACTCAAAGCCATCGCGGTGCACGGTGACGTCCATGAATTCCGAGGCGCACTGTGTCGCCATCAGACCCAGACCGTTCAGGCCGAGGGAATAGTCATAGCTGCCGTCCGCCGAATCATACTTACCGCCGGCATAGAGCTCGCAGTAGACAAGCTCCCAGTTATAGCGGTTTTCCGTCTTATTGAAATCCACCGGGCAGCCCCGTCCGAAGTCCTCGACCTCGATGGTGCCGTCATTCCAGCGGGTAACGATGATCTTATCACCGAAACCGGAACGTGCCTCGTCGATGGAGTTGGAGATGATCTCAAACATCGAATGCGCACAGCCGTCCAGACCATCCGAGCCGAAGATCACGGCAGGACGCTTCCGGACACGGTCGGCCCCTTTCAGCATCGTGATGCTGTCATCACCATAGTTTTCTTTTCTCTTTGACATGTATCATAAATCCTTTCTATGGAAGCGCAAAATCATTTCTTCGGGCGTTTCTTGCCGCCCAGCAAAAGCCCCGCCGTGACCGCCGCAACAGCCACTCCTGCCGCCGCCGCACCTGCTATCGGGAGCGCGTTCTCCTTCACCGCAGCCTTTGCAGCAGCCTTCCGCTTTTCGGGCGTTTCCGGGTCATGCGGATCCAGCGGGAACTGCGTCGGATCGTAGGCAGCCAACGGATCGTCCGTCGGCACCTCGAAGCCCTCGAGGTCGATACTGCCGCTCAGCAGCTCCATACGCAGCGTATGCCATCTTGCCGCGATCGGCTCGATGGTAAAGAACGCCTCGCGGGTGCGGCTGTTCCCGACCGGGATCGTCTCGGAATAGAGCCGTCCGTCGAGCCATACCGCAATGCTCGCGTCCTCCGCGGTGCCGAGCAGCGAGATGCCGCCGCCATAGAAGCGGATCTCCCATGTCTCCGGCTCTTCTGTGTGCGTGATCTGCGGCGCATCCGCACCGATCACGCAACAGCCTGCCGCCGAGCCCGGGAAAGCCGGCATGGACTTGGCATTTACGTTGAAAAACTCATTCGGCTCCCCGGCGCTTTCGAGCACCATTTCACCGGAGCGCACCATCGCCCCGTCATACTGCATCTCCGCAACGGTGTTCCCGTCCACAAAGCAGAGGAGCATTCTGCCCAGCGCTGCAATGCCGACCGTGTGCCGTTTCTTTTCAGAAAACGCCGGTACATCGCCGCTTTGCAGCACTTCCTCACGGTAGCGCAGCTCAAAGCGCCCGGATGCATACACCCGCAGCAGAAAACCGTCCGCACCGCGCAGACCGACACCGGCATAGTTATCCGCCGCATCGGAGGCAAATTCGATCTCCGCCGCTACATGATAATTCGCCCAGCGGCAGTCACCGAGACAGAGCATCGGCTCGGGCAGCACGGCGCCGTCCGCAAAGCTCTCTGCGGTAAACGGCAGCGCGATCATGTGCGTTTGCTCAGTCATACTTCTCCCTCCTGTGCAGCGGGGTGGGCGATGAGGAACTTGATGAGCTTGCCCTCCTCGGCAAACATCCGCTCATGCTCCGTTTCAAGGTTCTCCGCAAAGCCGGAGCCGTGCAGATCCCTAGTCAGATAGGTCACCGTAAAGCCGCATTCATCGAGGTATTCGAGCGTCTCCTCGAACAGCTCGTCATCATCCGTCTTGAACCAGAGCTCGCCCTTCAGGAACGGGAGATACTGCCGGAGCTGCCGCGGATGGGTCAGGCGGCGCTTCTTGTGCTTGCCTTTCGGCCAGGGATTGCAGAAATTGATGAAGATGCGCCCGATGCTGTCCTCCGGCCCGAACGCCTCCTCCATGTGGGAGATGTTGAAGATCATGACGCGCACCTGATCGGCGGTCATATCATTCTCCTGCAACGCAGCTTCGATCTTGCGCTTGGCGAGCACGAGCATCTCATTCTTGATGTCGATGGCGACGAAGTTCACATCCTTCCAGTGAACAACGGCCTGACTCGCAAAACCGCCCTTGCCGCAGCCCAGCTCCAGCCAGATCGGGCGGTCGTTGCCGAACACCTCGCTCCAGTGGTTCCGATGCGCTTTCGGGTCGGCGATAAAGAACGGACAGGCCTCCAGTTCAGGTCGTGCCCATGGTTTACAGCGTATTCTCATAATAACTCCTTATGGACAATAGCTCTTTTAAGGATCGTTCCCCCCTTCGGCGGGAAAACAATTAAATTAAAGTGCAAGCGTGATCTCATTGCC
>JAGADP010000146.1 GCA_017828885.1 Oscillospiraceae bacterium
GGTCGATGCCCTGCTTCTGGTAGTAGTCCGTCAGCGCAGCCTTGACTGCCTGCTCCGCCAGCACGGAACAATGGATCTTGACCAGCGGCAGACCGTCGAGCGCCTCCATGACGGCGCTGTTGGTGAGCTGGAGCGCATCGCTGATGCTCTTGCCCTTGATCATCTCGGTCGCCATCGAGGAAGTTGCCACCGCTGCACCGCAGCCGAAGGTCTTGAACTTGCAGTCCGTGATCGTGTCATCGTCAATTTTCAGATACATCTTCATGATGTCGCCGCACTTGGCATTGCCGACCTCGCCGATGCCGTCTGCATCCTCGATCTCGCCGACATTGCGGGGATTGATGAAGTGATCCATCACTTTTTCGCTGTAATTCATATTATTCAGCCTCCTGTTTTACTTGACAAGCTTGGTCTTATCTTCATTGAAATGGATGCCTTCCTTCTGGATGGTCTCCCACATGGGCGACATCGCGCGCAGGCGCTCCACGATCTCCGGCAGTACGGCAAGGATGTAGTCTGCATCCGCCTCGGTGAATTCCTCGCCGAAGCTCAGACGCAGTGAACCGTGCGCCACCTCATGGCTCAGGCCGAGCGACAGCAGCACATGGGACGGGTCGAGGGAGCCGGAGGTACACGCCGAGCCGGAGGATGCCATGATGCCGTAGTGGTCGAGCATCAGCAGCAGGCTCTCGCCCTCGATGCCGACGAACGAGATGTTCACGCTGCCCGGAAGGCGGTGTTCCCTGCTGCCGTTCAGGCGGGTGTCCTGGATCTTCAGGATGCCGTCAATGAGCTTGTCCCGCAGGGGCGTGAGCTTCGCGGTCTTGGCGGGGATGTTTGCCGTTGCCAGCTCGATCGCCTTGGCAAGGCCGATGATGCCGGGGACGTTCTCGGTGCCGGCGCGCTTGCCGGATTCCTGTCCGCCGCCGTGTACAAGGTTCGGGAGCGTCACGCCCTTGCGGATGTAGAGCGCTCCGATGCCCTTAGGGGCGTGGAACTTGTGACCGGAGAGGGAGAGCAGGTCAATATTCTGCGCCTTTACGCCGATTTCGACATTGCCGACCGCCTGCACGGCGTCAGTGTGGAAGAGCACGCCCTTCGCCTTGCAGATCGCGCCGATCTCGGCGATGGGCTGGATGGTGCCGATCTCGTTGTTGGCGTACATGATCGTGACGAGCGCCGTATCCTCGCGGATGGCATCGGCTACCTGCTGCGGGTCGATCAGACCGTCCGGCGATACCGGCAGGTAGGTCACTTCAAAGCCGTGCTTCTCAAGGAATTCGCAGGTGTGGAGCACCGCATGATGCTCAAACACGCTCGTGATGATGTGCTTCTTGCCCTTGGCGGCGAGCTTGTCGGCCACGCCCTTGATCGCCCAGTTATCGGACTCCGAGCCGCCTGCCGTGAAGAAGATCTCCTTCGGGTCGGCGCCGAGGCAATTCGCAATGCGCATTCTGGCGTCGATGATGGCGCGCTCATTCTCGCGGCCGATGCTGTAGATCGAGGACGGATTGCCGTAATGCTCCTTGAAATAGGGCAGCATTGCCTGCAATACTTCGTCGGAGACGGCTGTCGTGGCGGAATGGTCGGCATATATGATTCGTTTTTCCATGAAAACACTCCTTTAATAATTGATTGCATATTAAGTATATCATATTACTATGCATTAGTCAAGGGGTTTTCATAGTTTTTTTGTAGGTTTTTAGAAAATGATATTCCGAAGCGTCATTTTTACATTTTTATAGTATGTATTAGAGCTATAGTCTGAATCAATAACAGGCAATCGTCAATACATATTGGACAAATAGGCAAAGTAGGTGTATAATAAATACAGAAACAGACGAGCAGTACAAAACGCTCGATACTGAATAAACATTATGGAGGTAAGGATCTATGAGCACCACAAAAACATGGACTGAGAGAAAATACTGGAACGAGGAGATCGAGACGATGCCGCGCGAGCAGCTTGAGAAGTTCCAGCTCGAGAAGCTGAAGGAGATTATCAAGCACTCTTACGAGAATTCTCCTTACTACAAGCGCACCTGGGATGAGGCCGGGCTTTCTCCGGACGATATCCAGAGCCTGGAGGATCTCCAGAAGTTCCCGTTCATCAACAAGATCACCCAGCGTGAGACGCAGGGCGTGGGCAGCTTCCTCGGTGAGCTGGCTGCCGTTCCGGAGGAGGATGTAGTCTTCATCTCCACGTCTTCCGGTTCCACCGGTGTGCCGACCATGAGCCCGTTCACGAAGGCAGACTTCGACGCCTTCCAGGATACCGAGTCCCGCTGGTTCTGGCAGATCGGCATGAGACCGAATGACCGCTATGTACATGCACTGAACTTCTCCCTGTATGTCGGCGGCCCGGACGTCATCGGCGCACAGAACCTCGGCGCACTCTGCATCTGGGGCGGTACGCTCCCCTCTGAGCGTCTGCTGTACGTGCTGAAGACCTATCAGCCGACTGTCATCTGGACTTCCCCGTCCTATGCTTGGCAGCTCGGTGAGAAGGCCAAGAAGGCCGGCATCGACCCGAAAAACGACCTCTCCATCAAGAAGATCATCGTAGCCGGCGAGCTGGGCGGTTCCATCCCGGCGACCAGAAAGGCGATCGAGGATCTCTGGGGCGCAGAACTGTACGACTTCTATGGTCTGTCCGACATCTTCGGCGCCTGCGCTGCACACTGCGAATACCATGACGGCCTGCACATCGCAGAGGATCACATCCTCGTTGAGACCGTGGACATCCACACCGGCGAGATCCTGCCGCCCGGCAGCGTCGGCGAGCTGGTCTACACCACCCTCCAGAAGAAGGCTCGTCCGCTCATCAGATTCCGCACCGGCGACATCGGCTACATCGACCAGACACCGTGCAAATGCGGCAGAACCCACGGCAGAATTCACATCAACGGACGCAAGGACGACATGTTCATCGTTTCCGCAGTCAACGTCTTCCCGTCTGACATCGAGGCTGTTGTACATGATCTGTCCGGCATCACCGGCGAGTATCTCATCCGCATCTTTGAGGAGAATTACACCTGCCGCTATGCTGTCGAGGTCGAGAAGAATGCCGATAACCCGAAGTCGGATGACGAGGTGGCAGCAGAGCTCTCCGCAGCCCTCAAGGCGCGTATCGGTGTCAAGCCCGCAAGAGTCAAGATCCATCCGGACGGCGGCCTGAACACCAGATCCGAGCACAAGTCCAAGCGCATCATCGACGAGCGCGTACAGAACTACACGATCTGATAATCCCCTTTGATCCGATAGACAAGTAAAACTTGCCCCTCCGTCGCCATTCGGCGGCACCTCCCCCATAGGGGGAGGAAGGGGTTTTTAAGGGGGCTGCGTCCCCTTAACCTGCTTTATCTTTTTTATTTTGTTTTGAGGATTCGTATAACAAATACACAGCAGGTCGAAGGGGGCGCTGCCCCCTTCCCTACTTCTATAGGAAGAACGGCCTGCGAAATGCGGTGACAAAAATATATGATACAGGATCAGGAAAGCTACACTGCCAAGCTCTGCGCATTTGCCAGGGCTTGGCACTCCAATACAGCAAGGCAGAAGATCTTTGACGACTATCTCGCCTATGATCTCATGGGCTGGGAGGCCTACGAGACCGTCAAGCAGCAGATCCTTGACGACTACACAGACGGTACGCGCGACGATCTGACGCGCTTTCTCAATACCTATTTTGCACCGATCCCGCTGAGCCGGCTGCGTTTCACCGAAAGCCGGCTGCGCAGATTTGCTGAGGCGGGGCCGGTACAGTATGTGATATGCGGTGCGGGCGCGGACAGCTTTTCGTTCCGCAATACCGATCCGAAGATCGAAGTCTTTGAGGTCGATCACCCGGACACCCAGCGCTACAAGCTCGAACGCATCAAGGAGCTCGAGTGGAACATTCCGAAGAATGTCCACTTCGTGCCGGTCAATTTCGAGAAGGAGACCATGATCGGCGGGCTGCTCGAAGCGGGCTTTTCCTCGCAGAAGCCCTCGTTTTTCAGCATCCTCGGCGTCAGCTATTACTTGACTTTGCCGGTGTTTACCAAGACGCTCCGCCAGATCGCGGCGCTCTCGTCCCTCGGCAGCGTGGTGGCATTTGACTTCCCGCTGAAAAACGGCGATTTTCCGCCCCGCGTGGCTGAGCTGGAGAAGATCACGGATATTCTTGGCGAGCAGATGCAGGGCGGCTTCACGTATGCGGAGGTATCCCGTGCGCTTTTTGCGCTCGGCTACCAGATCGACACCTATCTGCCGCCTGCCAAGGTGCAGGAGCATTATTTCAAGAACAGAACTGACGGCATGACGGCCTTTGAGAATGTCAGTCTGCTGTCTGCGACCATCACGAACGGAAGGAGCTATGAGTAAGCTATGAGTCATTATCAGTATATCAATTCCGCCCTCATCCACGGCGGCATTTCCAACGACGAACGCACGGGCGCGGTCAATGTGCCAATCTACCAGACCTCGACCTATCAGCAGGACGGTCTGGGCAAAATGCGGGGCTATGAGTATTCCCGCACCGGCAACCCGACCAGAGAAGCCCTCGAAGCGCTCATCGCAGAGCTCGAAGAGGGCGTGGCGGGCTTTGCCTTTGCATCCGGCATGGCGGCGATCACGGCTGTCCTGAGCCTGCTGCACAGCGGTGACCGGGTGCTCATCTCCAGCAATGTCTACGGCGGTACGTTCCGTCTGCTGGCACAGGTGTTTGACCATTTTTCGATCAGCTATACCATTGCAGACACGACCGATGCGGCGAAGTATGAGGCGGACATCACGGACGATGTGAAGGCTGTCATCATCGAGAGCCCTGCCAATCCGCTCATGACCGTGACGGACATCCGCGAGATCGCCGACATTTCGCACAAGCATGATCTGCTCGTGATCGTGGACAACACCTTCATGACGCCCTATCTCCAGAAGCCGCTGACGCTCGGTGCGGATATTGTCGTGCATTCTGCGACAAAGTATCTCGGCGGTCACTCGGATGTGGTCGCAGGTCTTGCCGTTGTCAACAGCGAGGAGCTGGCGAAGAAGATCGCCTTCATCCAGAATTCCACTGGCGGCGTGCTCCCGCCTTTTGACAGCTTTTTGCTCATCCGCGGCATCAAGACTCTCGGCGTGCGCATGGATCGGCATGTGGACAATGCCCTGAAAGCAGCAGAATTCCTGCAGAACCACAAGGCTGTGAAGCATGTGTACTATCCCGGCCTTGCGACCGATCCGGGCTATGCGACCAACCAGAAGCAGGCGAAGAACGGCGGCGTGATGATCTCGTTTGAATTGCAGGAGAACTATGACATCGAGAAATTCTTCGAGAGCCTCAAGCTCGTGATGCTGGCGGAATCGCTCGGCGGCGTGGAGTCGCTCGTATGCCATCCGTCCACGATGACACATGCATCCATCCCGGCAGACATCCGCGCCAAGGTCGGCATCACGGACGGTCTGATCCGCCTGTCTACGGGCATTGAGGACATCCGCGACATTCTCGCCGATCTCGATCAGGCGATCAACGCAAGCGAGGTGAAATAAATGGCACTCTATCATTCCATGGAGGAACTCATCGGCAATACGCCGCTCGTGCAGCTCCGCCATTTCGGGCTCCCGGACAGCGTAAGACTGTTCGCCAAGCTCGAACTCTACAACCCGTCCGGCAGTGTCAAGGACAGAACGGGTCTCTACATGATCCGGGATGCGGAGCGCTCCGGCATCCTGAAACCGGGTGCGACCATCGTGCTCGGCACGGCGGGCAATACCGGGCTCGGCATCGCGTTTGCGGCGCTGAACCGCGGGTACAAGCTGCTGTTTGTCGTGCCGACGAAGTTCTCTGCCGAGAAGCAGGCGCTGCTCCGTGCGCTCGGTGCGCAGGTCATCAACACGCCCCGTGAGGAGGGCATGCTCGGTGCGGAGCGCAAGGCCGAGGAGCTGACCCGCGAGATCCCGGGCGCCATCACGCTCGACCAGTTCAAGAACCTGAGCAACCCACAGGCGCATTATGAGACGACCGGGCGTGAGATCTGGGCAGATCTGAACGGCGATGTGCAGTATGTGGTCGCAGGTGCAGGCAGCGGCGGCACAGTGTCGGGCATCCTGCGCTATATCAAGGAGCAAAATCCGTCCGTGCAGGGCATTCTTGCCGATCCGGAAGGCAGCACGATGGGCGGCGGTGAGCATCACGACTACAACATCGAGGGCATCGGCAATGACTTTATCGCCGACACGATGGATATGAAGCTCATCGACAGTGTCATCAAGGTGAACGATGACGAAGCGTTCTCGCATGTGCGGCTGCTGGCAGAGAAGGAGGGCATCATCGCAGGTTCTTCCTCCGGTGCGGCACTGGCGGCTTCGCTGAAGCTGGCACGCTCCGGCGTGAAGGGCAATATCGTGACGGTGTTCCCGGACAGGGGCGACCGGTATTTCAGTACGGGGTTGTTTGCATGAGAAAAACGGCTGTATCTTTGGGGTACAGCCGTTTGGTTTTGCCTCCTAAAGTCGGCAGGGTCAGACATCCTCTGCTGCAAGGTAGGGGACGCCCTCTCTTACAGGGCGTCCCCTCTTAAAAAAACAGTCCACTGGACTGTTTTTTTAATTCACCCCTTGCGGAGCGCCCTGCGGCATAGGGATTTCGCCCGCTGCGGCGGGCGACC
>JAGADP010000019.1 GCA_017828885.1 Oscillospiraceae bacterium
GAGCTACTATCTCGCCTCGGATGCCGCACTGCCGGAGCGCCCGAATGTAAAGGTGCTCGGCGCTGAAAATGTGCAGCCGCCGACCACAGCACCCACCGAAGCCCCCACAGAACCGCCGACACAGCCTGTCACCACGCTCCCGGAGCCGGAAGCACCGGAGGAACTCATCTACGGCGATGTAAACTTTGACGGCGTGGTGGATGTGTTCGACCTTGCGCTCGTGAAGAAGCAGATGCTGAACCCCATCTTCGGCAGAAATGCCCTCCGCCGTGCGGACGTGGATGCAGACGGCAAGGTGACAGTTGTCGATGTGGTGGCGCTCCAGAAATATCTGCTGACCGGGCAGTATGTGCCGGCATATGAGAACAGGCAGACATTCAGCTATGCCATCGACCAGAAGATCGGCAAGGGCGTTCACGAGGATACGAATGAAGGCTTCCTCGAAAAGGCGTATGTCAACCTTGAAAACGAGACAGGCAGCTCGCTCGACTGGACTGTATTTGCACCGGTGGATGGAAATTATCTCTGCTCCTTTGGCACGGCGAACGGCAGCGCCAATAACCGCCAGATGAAGATCGAAGTGAATGAGAATACAGATTTCTGGGTGCAGGATTTCCTCACCACGGGCGCATGGACGACCTGGCAGGAGCGTGGTATCGTGCTCCCGCTGAAGGCTGGCAAGAACACCATCCGCATGACCTCTCTGACCGCAGAGGGCGGCCCGAATTTCGATTATCTCCGGACGGAATGGACAGATGAGCCGCTCGCTGAGATCTACACCGAGCCGATGCAGGAGACGCAGCCCATCCAGCAGAACCAAAGTCGCACGATCTACATTGCCGGCGATTCGACCGTGCAGACCTACAAGGCATCCGATGCCCCGCAGCAGGGCTGGGGCGCATTCCTCGGCGAACATATGCCGGAGGGCGTGACTGTCTCCAACCATGCGATCGCAGGGCGCTCCTCCAAGAGCTTCTATGACAACGGCAGACTGGACACCATCCTGAATGCGATCAAGAAGGACGACTATCTGCTCATCCAGTTCGGCATCAACGATTCCGCCTCCACCAAACCGGAGCGCTATGCGCCGACCTGCGGACAAGTCCCCGGCACAGCAGGCAGCTTTGAGGACTACATGGCAAAGTACATCGAGGGCGCAAAAAATAAGGGCGCAAAGCCCATTCTGGTGACGACCGTCATCGGTCTGAAATCCTACAAGGACGGCAAATTTCAGACCAGCTACGGCAACTACTGCGACAGCATGAAGAAGCTGGGGGCATATTATCAGATCCCGGTCATCGACCTGAACACGCTCATGGTCAACCACTACAACAGCATCGGCTACGATGTCGCTTACAAGTATCACATGGTCTCCACCGGCAACGGTTCAACCGATATGACACACTTTACCGAAACAGGCGCCAGAGCCGTGGCAAAGCTCGTTGCAGAAGACATGCAGCGGCAGGGACTTGTGTAACAGTGCATGATATAGCAGATTCCAAGCTTTCTATAATGTGAGAAGCACCGTCTTGGGGTAAGGCGGTGCTTCGTGCAAAGGAGGATTATTATGAAAACAAAGAGACTTGCGGCGCTTCTGTTCGCCGTAACCATGATAACGTCAGCACTATCATTGCCGCAGCTTCCGACAAATGCAGCGGATGTTCGGAAATTCGACCTCGGCGGCAATGCGCAGAGCGGATGGATGAGCGTCAGTGCATCGACCGGCTACGACAAGAACAAGGGCTATGGCTTTGGCGGCAGCGGCGTGAAAAATGTCGGTGCTTCGGGAAAGAATGAGCTATCAGATGCAGTACAGTTCACTGACTGGACAACCACGTTCAATGTTGATCTGCCGAAAGGTCTGTACCGTGTGAAGGTCACGCTCGGCAACACCTCCCGCACGAGCGTTTACATGGAGAACATGATCCAGATCGTCAATATGACAGGCAACAATGCCGTGGATCAGATCCTCATCCCGGTCACAGACGGTCAGCTCAACATCCGGGCAGGCGCCGGCAAGGACGGAACGGCGTTCTCCATCAGCGCCCTCGAGATCGAAAAGGTCTCCGACGATCCGACACTCCCGCCGACAATCTGGATCTGCGGCGACTCGACTGTCTGCAACTATTATCCGCTCGACACGAGTACACAGGGCGGCTGGGGGCAGATGCTCGGCCACTACGTGGACAAAGGCTGGAACATCCGTAACATGGCGGCTTCCGGACAGTGGGCAAAGGGCTTTATGGATGCCGGACAGTTCACGCCCATCGAGACCTACGGCAAGCCCGGGGACGTGTACATCATCTCCATCGGCATCAATGACAGCAAGTACTACAAGGGCGACGAGTACCAGAAATACATCACCGACATGACCCAGCGTGCGAAGAAAAAGGGCATGGAGGTCATCCTCGTCAAGCAGCAGGGGCGCAACGGCGATGCACAGCGCAGCCCGCTTCTTGAGCGCCGCTGGTATGCATGGGAGCTCGATCAGGTCGCTGCGCAGGAGAACGTACAGGCGGTCGATCTGTTCAAGCTATGGCAGGACTACTGCATCCAGATCGGCCCGGACAAGACGACGCAGCTCTACATGAACGGCGATACGCTGCATCCGAACCGTGCCGGTGCGGAAAAGCTGGCGGAGCTCTTTGCAACGCAATTCAAGCAGACACCGGGCAGTACAGAACCGTTCACGGACGCGCCCACCGAGCCCCCGACTGAACCGGAACCGCTGCATGGCAGACTGATCCGGGAGGTGCAGATCTTTGACACGGCAAATGCTGCTGCATGGTCGATCCGTGAGGGACTGCATGTTGGTGATGCGGCATTCGGTGACCGTGCATTCAGATTCACGGCAGTGCCGGATCACTTAGCAGATGCCGAAGTGCTGAGCACCGCCTGCAATTCCAAGAAATTTGCGACCGATCAGGCGCAGTTTACTGTAGCAGAGGATGTGACGGTCTATCTTGGCGTGGACACCCGTCTTGAGCCTCCGGCGTGGCTCTCTGCATGGACGAAGACTGCGGACACGCTCACCGATGACGGCAACCCAGTCGTGACCTATCAGGTGTGGAAGCGGGATGTAAAGGCTGAAGAAGCCGTAACGATCGGCATCAACGGCGACAGCGGTACGGTAAACTATGTCATTGCTGTGAAGCCCTATGCGCCGGAGTCAACCGAACCGCCGACGACTGAAGCCCCAACAGAGCCGGTTCCGGTGATCGGCGATGTCAATGCAGACGGTACACCCGATGTCAGGGATCTGATCTTGGTGCAGAAGTATCTGCTCGGGATCAGCAGCCTCACATCCGAGCAGTTTGATATCGCCGACCTGAATACAGACGAATGCGTGGACGTCTTTGATCTGGCGCTTCTGAAACGCATATTGCTGAATCGATCCTCTCCATAAGCAAAGCCGGGCGGCAAAACAGGCTGCCCGGCTTTGCTATGCCCTTTTGTTGCGAGACAAGCTATCGTTCATGCGATCATATTGCATAGCATCAGGCTATATCACACAATAATGTCCGGAATTGCATGGGATCTCCCATAGAAAAAACCCGGAATATCGGTTATACTATGTATAGAAAGTGGAAAGCCCTACGCGCTATCATCCAAAGGGGGAAGTCATATGAAAAACAGAAACCAGATGCAGAAAAACCATTTGCAGCAGATCATGCGGTGCCTGACAGCATTGCTTCTGCTCATCAGCTTTGTGGCGGTCTTCTTCACGTATGGGACGGTCTCCGCAGCAAGCGCAGACTACCCGGCTGTGTTCGCACGCATCTCGACCTATGACAACAGCCGGAACATCAACATCACCGGCTACACGGACAAAACACCCGTCAACACCTGGCCGACCAACGGCGGCATGAACGAGAACTGGCGGTTTGATCTCATGGGTTCCGATCAGAGGGGCAGCTACTACCGGATCGTGAACCAGGGCACCGGACGTCTCCTGACGCCGATGCTGTTTTCCGGGGATGAGGGGACGCAGATCGTCATCTATGGCGAGGCTCAGCAGCAGGCACAGCAGTGGTACGTCATCCCGGTGCAGCAGGACACAAAGGGTAATGACCTGTACTACAAGATTCTGAGCTTCACAGCACCGGATATGGCGCTGACCTATTTCGGCGAGAGCGATATACGCCTGTCCAGGGATACCGGTTCCAATGCGCAGAAGTGGCTGCTGAATGCTGCCGGTTTGCAGGGCTTTGCAGGCTACTGCAAGACGCCGGACGGCGGTGTGGCAAAGGCATCGACCATCGGCGGTATGCTGGGCAGAACGGTCGAGGTCAGGACCTTTGACGAGCTGAAAGATGCCTGTACCTCGACAGAGCCGCTGACCATCATCGTGACCGGGAAGATCTCCGGCAGGACTGGCTCCCAGAATTACCAGATCTCCACCGGGCATGACAACGGCAAGCGCTACTACTGCCGTGACAACTACATCTATCTCCAGCCGAATAAAACGATCATTGGCAGCTATGCGGCAAATTCGCTCTACAATGTCTATTTCCGGACATATAACGAGCAGTGGGGACCGGCGCACAATGTCATCATCCGCAACATCGACTGCACACATGATACGGAGCTCAATTCCGACAATGTATGGGAATTCGCCTACGGGTGGAATTTCTGGATCGACCACTGCAATTTACAGGGACATAACAAGATCGAGACCTCCTCGTTGAAATCGGACGACTGGGACAAACTCCTCAACTTCAAGGGCTCGGCGGACTACATCACCATCTCCGACTGCCGCTTCGGGCATCATGAGTACGGTGTGCTGCTCGGCTATCCGGTGGATGATGAAGCTTCCTACCAGACCTATAACGGCACGCCCTGCGCAACGCTGACGAACAATTACTATCGTGACACTGTAACCCGGGCACCGGGACTGATGCGGTACGGCTATTTCCATTCGTTCAATAATTACGTCATCAATTTTGACATGGGCTACACGATCTACACAGCCTGCAAGCTCTATTCCGAAGCCAATTACTTTGATGCAGGCACGGGCAAGGGCTCTGTAGTCAATGATACAGTCAGCCAGAATGATATTTCCTCAAAATACCCCGGCTTTTATACGGACAGCGGCTCGAAGCTGGTTGGTTCCCGCTATTCTTTGAGCGGCAAAACAGCGAAGGCATGCACATGGCGTCCGAACACCAACTATGCTTATAGGGCGATGACCGCAGACCAGGCAAAGACCTACTGCGAAACCTATTCCGGCTCTCAGGCATCGGCTGCGAAGTATCATTATGCAGCACTGGAGCAGGTGGATTATCCGTCAGCCAACCTCCTGACGATCGCCTCAGAGCCGATGGCAGAGGCAACCGAGCCTGCAACAGAAGCCACGGAACCGACCGAGCTGCAGCCTGTGTACGGCGATGTGAATGCAGATGGGGAATGCAGCTTTCTGGACATTGTGATGCTGCAAAGATGGCTGCATGGCGTGGGTTCGCTGACTGATGGCGAAGCTGCGGATCTGAATGCAGACGGCTGTGCGGATGTCTTTGATCTGGCGCTGCTGAAACGTGCCGTTCTGCATCCGCAGGAGGATACAACAGAACCGACGACGGAGCCTGTTACCGAAGTGCCGACAGAGGCTGCCACCGAAGCACCGACAGAGCCGAAGAACAGCTATGAGCCGGACGGTTTTCAGTTCTCCGGCAGAGTGTTCCTCGTGGGTGATTCGACCGTCTGCGATTATGACGACAATACGTCCAAGTCTCTTGACCGCTGCGGATGGGGAATGAAGCTTGCCGAGCAGTATAGCGGCGTGACGGTCACGAACCTTGCCCTGTCCGGCAGAAGCTCCCGCAGCTTCCTGACGGAGCAGAATTATCAGACACTAAAGAATTCCCTTGGCAAGGGCGATTATCTGTTCATCCAGTTCGGTCATAACGATGAAAAGACCAACGAGGCACAGTACCCGGGGCTTGGCACCTATCCCGGACTGGACTGGAATACCCTCGACAACACTGGCAAGGATGCGCAGGGACGGTATTCCTACGAGTACCTGCTGACAGCATATTACATAAATCTGGCAAAGAACAAGGGCGCTGTTCCGGTGCTGGTAACACCGATCACCCGCCTGAATCTGGATGGAACGCCGAACTACCAGCAGCATACCGCCTATCAGCAGGGCATGCAGCAGATCGGGCAGAATTACAACGTCGCCGTAATCGACATGACAAGTCTCACGACGCAGCTCTACACCAACCTCTACAATTACGGCGGCCTGAACGAGACAAAGAAACTGCACTGCTACACCGATGCGGCGCATACTACGCTTGACTACACGCATTTAAGCAGTGCCGGTGCATGGAAGATCGCTCAGATGCTCGCAGAGCAGACGAAGGAAGCAGGGCTGACGATCGGAAATGCAGTGAAATAATTCTAAAGATGCCGGGTCGATCACCCGGCATCTTATTGTTCTCTGTGTTCGATCATTTTTGCTTCATCAGACACAGAATAATAATTGAGACAGAAAAGAAACTGTTTCTGCTTTGTTCTCGAAAAGAAAAGCGATGACATATCGAAATGCTTCACATATGCCGGAAATGCTTCCTTCCATTCATAATCTCTTGTCATATTATCAAATGCAGAACCACTTGATATGCCTGAAGAATGATAATCGCACCATTTCGTGGGAAAAAGAATCCAAAACATGGTTTCACTTCTCAGATTTCAGAATTATTTTCTGAATTTAGAGAATATAACTTGACAAATGAGGCATAATATCTTATAATAGAGTGGAGGAGGTGTAAGCTATGCTATGCCAGTTTACATTTAAGAACTATAAGTCCTACAAAGATGAGACAATCTTGGATATGCAGGCTGTAAGCAGCCAGGGATTTGAGCATTCGCTGCTTCCGGACGGAAACAAGCAGGAAATGCTGCCGGTCGCTGCGATCTACGGCCCAAACGCCGGAGGAAAGTCCAATGTTCTGGATGCTCTGAAGTGCCTGCATAGTCTTGTGGTATTCCCGATTCTTCTATTCAGAGGTCAGACGACCGCACAGGCTGTGAACTGTGTGCCGTTCCTGTTTGACGAGAAGACACCGGATGAGCCCACAGAGTTCGAGATTTTCTTTATTCCGGATGCAGAGTTTGAGTATCGTTATCAGATCTCTGTTCAGAAGGGCAAAATCGTAGAGGAGAATCTTTACCGTAGAAAGCTTGCACCGAACAGTCGTATCAGTA
>JAGADP010000147.1 GCA_017828885.1 Oscillospiraceae bacterium
CTATGGAGGTGTGGACCGACGGTACCATCTCCGCTAAGGAAGCACTGTCACAGGCAGCCAATCTCCTCAACGAGCACCTGAAGCTGTTCGTCGATCTTTCCGACGAAGCATGCATTCAAGAGGTCCTCGTAGAAAAGGATGACAAGGGCAAGGAAAAGATCCTTGAGATGACCATTGAGGAACTTGACTTGTCGGTACGTTCTTTCAATTGCCTGAAGCGTGCCGGCATCAACACCGTTGATGATCTCATCAACAAGTCCGAGGAAGAAATGATGAAGGTGCGCAACCTCGGCAAGAAGTCCTTTGACGAAGTCAGAGAGAAGCTCCAGTCTCTGGGCTTTGACCTGTCCTCCGAAGAGGATTGACGAGAGCACCGTACCCCGATTTTACCCGCCGTGCTGCCTTCGGGCAGCAGGGCTTGAGAAAAGGAGTTGAAGAACATGCCGGGTACCAGAAAGCTGGGCAGAGCAACTGCTCACAGAACAGCAATGCTGAGAGCTATGGTTACCTACCTGCTGGAGAATGGTCAGATCGAGACGACCGTTACCAGAGCCAAGGAGGTTCGCAGCGTAGCTGAGAAAATGATCACACTGGGAAAGAATACTGATCTTCACAGCAAGCGTCAGGTCTATTCTTACATCACCAAGGAGGATGTCGCTAAGAAGGTCTTTGACGAGATCTCTCCGAAGTTTGCAGACCGCAACGGCGGTTATACGCAAATCATCAAGATCGGCCCGCGCCGTGGTGATGCCGCTGAGATGGCGATCATCAAGCTGGTTGGCTTCGAGAAGGAAGCTGCTAAGAAGGACTGATCCAGTGGATTGACCCGATCATTTGTAATGCTCCCTGCGCCTCACGGCAAAGGGGGCATTGCTTTTTGGAGGTGAGAGTATGATCTATGTGACAGGAGACTGCCATTCGGAATTCCAGAAGCTGGGCAGCGACCGCTTCCCGGAGGGAAAGAGCCTCACGAAGGATGACTATGTCATCATCTGCGGGGATTTCGGCGGTGTCTGGTACGGCGAGGAGGACTATACCCGCCGCAAGACCGAAGACTACTGGCTCGACTGGCTGGATGAAAAGCCCTTCACCACGCTGTTTGTGGACGGCAACCACGAGAACCATCCGCGTCTGGCAGGCTACCCCGAGGCGGAATGGTACGGCGGCCGCGTCCACAAGATCCGGGAGTCCGTGCTGCATCTGATGCGCGGCGAGGTGTTCGAGATCGGCGGGAAGCGGATCTTCGCGTTCGGCGGGGCGGCTTCGCATGACATCTCGGACGGCATCATCGATGGCGATGAGCCCGACTGGCGGCGTCAGGCGATGTTCATGGAGCTCGAAGGCAAGATCATGTACCGCGTCAAGGGCATCAGCTGGTGGGAGGAGGAGCTCCCCACCGAGGAGGAGCTGGCACACGGCCTGGAGCGTCTGGCGGCATATGACAACCAGGTGGACGCCATCATCACGCACTGCACCTGCACCACGCTGCAGAACAAGCTGCTGGCGGAGATGAGCCATCCCGACCGCCTGACGGAGTATTTTGAGATGCTCCGGAAGTCTGTGGAGTATGACAAGTGGTATTTCGGGCATTATCATGAGGATGTGGACATCACCATGAATGACGTGCTGCTGTATCATACGATCCGGCCGCTGTAAATTTCCGTAAAAACATTGCATTTTGCCGTGAAGTATGCTATAATAGAAATAGCGTGACCGGATCAGGCACGACCAGGAAAGGAGCAGTTACCATGAAACTTGTTTTTGCCATTGTCAACGGCGATGATTCTCAGGCCGTTTCCAAGGCGCTGATGAAGGCCGGCTTTTTTGCAACGAAGCTTGCCTCCACGGGATCCTTCCTGAGTGCCGGAAATACGACATTTCTGACCTGCGTAGAGGACGACCGGGTGGAGGAGGTCATCTCCGTCATCCGCGAAAAGAGCCACAAGCGCAAGCAGTTTGTGCCGTCCAATGTGGGCAACGGCGTTGACTTCCCGGTGGAGGTCGAGGTCGGCGGCGCAACGGTCTTTGTGACCGATGTCGAGCGATTCGAGAAGCTATGACGATCTACGGCAATGCGCCGATCCTGGAGCTCATCCGCACGATGGCGGCGAATGACCGTCTGCCCCATGCCGCCTTGCTGTACGGCGAGAAGGGGAGGGGGCGCAAGACGATCGCCCGCTATTTTGCGATGACGGCGCTCTGTACCGGTGATCAGGCTCCCTGCGGGGAATGCCCGTCCTGCCGTAAGATCGCACAGGATACGGCGGAGATCCATCCGCACCCGGACTTCATCTGGGTGGAGCATTCCGGCAAGAAGCAGGGCTTTTCCGTGGAGACTGTCCGCAATATCTGCAAGGATGCCATTGTGGCGCCGAATGACGGCGAGCGCAAGGTCTACCTCTTTGCCGACTGCGACAGCATGGACATCCGTGCCCAGAATACGCTGCTGAAGCTCACCGAGGAGCCGCCGTCGCATGTGCTGCTACTGTTCACGGCGGAGCACAGGAATGCTTTCCTGACGACGATGCTATCCCGTATGATGCCGCTGGCGGTGCGCCCCTGCACCCCAGAGGAATGCCGCAAGGCACTGACCGAAGATCACGGCATCGCATCCGCTGAGGCGGAGAAGGCTGCCGCAGCCTGCGGCGGAAACATCGGACGTGCGCTGGCATGGCTCTCCAATCCGGAGATGCAGGCGCTCACAGCCGCTGCTGCCGAGGCCACACAGGCCGTCGCCACGCGCAGGCTCTATGACCTGCTGCGGGTGCTGGCGCAGTTTGAGAAGGACAGATTCAAGGCCGCAGAGCTGCTGCGTCTGCTCGATCTGCAGGTGCGTGATGCCATGCTCCTGAAATACGGCATGACCGGCCTGATGGGCTGCGACCGGAACAGCGCCGAGGCGCTCTCCGGCGTGATGACCGTGCGCCGTTTCCGTGCGCTGCATGACGCGGTGCAGGAGGCCTACGAGGCGCTCGATGCCAATGTCAGTGTGAAGCTCGTGCTTGCGTCGCTGGGCGGCTCTATGCTGACCTGACAGCCGGCCAATGGAGATCTACAGCTAAACCAGAAAGGATAACCTATGACTGAAATTGTGGGAGTTCGCTTCCAGAACTCCGGAAAAGTGTATTATTTCGCCCCGAACGGCCTGTCGCTGCAAATGGGGCAGAAGGTGATCGTGGAGACGCAGAAGGGTCTGGAATACGGCATCGTTGCCCTCCCGAACCGCCGTGTCGATCCCGATACGATCGTATCGCCGCTGAAAAATGTGGTGCGCATCATGAACGAGGAGGATCTGCGTCAGCTTGAGCAGAACCGCCAGAAGGAAAAGCGTGCGTTCCACATCTGTGAGCAGAAGATCGAGCAGCGCGGCCTGAACATGAAGCTTGTGGACGTGAACTGCGCCTTTGATAATTCCAAGCTGCTGTTCTATTTCACGGCTGACAGCCGTGTGGACTTCCGTGAGCTGGTCAAGGATCTGGCATCCGTGTTCCGCATGCGCATCGAGCTGCGTCAGATCGGTGTGCGCGATGAAGCCAAGATGTTCGGCGGGCTCGGTGTCTGCGGCAGGGAATTCTGCTGCCGCGGCTATCTGGGCGATTTCCAGCCGGTTTCGATCAAGATGGCCAAGGAGCAGGGGCTCTCCCTGAACCCGACCAAGATCTCCGGCACCTGCGGCCGTCTGATGTGCTGCCTCAAGCATGAGCAGGCCGTCTATGACGAGCTCCAGAAGATCACGCCCCGCATCGGTTCCTATGTCAAGACCCCGCACGGCAAGGGCAAGGTCGAGGACGCCAACCTCATCACCGGTATGCTCCGCATCCGCCCGGAAAACGAGGACGATGTGCCGTATACGATCGACCGCAGCGAGTGCGAACAGCTCCAGCGCCCCAAGCAGTCCCGTCCCCAGAAGCAGGAGAAGGAGCCGAGAAAGCGTGGCGAAAAGCAGGATAAAAAGCGGAACGATCAGTAAAGTTGCACAAAAAACGACCGCCGATTTGGCTATCCCACCAAAACTTTCACAAAAATATTGACAATTCGGTTAATGCGTGTTATAATATAGACATCATAAATCCTACATCCTTATTATTCTGTGCGAGTCAATTCCTTGACTCGCTTCTTTTTTGAGGATCGGTGCGGAATAAGGCTTGACTTTTCGCCGCAAATCCGGTACAATAGAGAAAGACGGCAGTGCGCTGCATTGCCATATCATCAGGAGGTATTACAATGGCTGATATTAAGATAAAGGATCTGTATGATCTGTCTCACACGCTCGCAGGCGAGTATTTAGCAGGCTTTACCTATCCGTGGGAGGCGCTGGGCGGCATCGGTGAGCTGATCGTCCGCCTCGGCGAAGCACTTGACCCGGCGGAGTTTGATTCTCCGTCCGAGCACGTCTGGGTGCACAAGACGGCAAAGGTCTTCCCGAGCGCCTATCTCGGTGCGCCTTGCATCATCGGCCCGGGAACGGAGGTGCGCCACTGTGCCTTTGTCCGCGGCAACGCGCTGGTGGGCGCGAACTGCGTGGTGGGCAATTCTGTCGAGCTGAAAAACGTCATACTCTTCGATAATGTGCAGACCCCGCATTATAACTATGTCGGCGACAGCATCCTTGGCTACCGCTCCCACATGGGCGCCGGCTCTATCACCTCGAACGTGAAGTCCGA
>JAGADP010000148.1 GCA_017828885.1 Oscillospiraceae bacterium
AGAAGTCGAACAGCAGCCACAGATGCGAGTACTCCTCGATCCCCCGGAATGCCTCCGGGACACGGTAGTCCGGCTCCATCACGATCGTGCCTTTCAGCTCCGGCACACGTCCGCTCTGCCGGGGAATGCCGAATTTATCCGCAAAATCGGTATGAATGACAGCGATCGGCTTTATGCGCAGTTCCTCCATTGGATGACCTCCTTCTGATGTAAGACAACTATTATTATTATAGCATAATCAGCCAGAAAACACAAGACTTTTTACGCTTGCTTCGTTCACAGAAAGTTTACAATTAAGAGCCGCAAGATAGATGCATTTTTCCGTCAAATGTAGTACAATGAAAGCAACAGGCTGCGACGATGCAGCAGATTTGCGTGAAAAAAGGAGGAATCTCTATGAAACTGAAACGATGGCTCGCCGGACTTATGTGTATCGGCATGATGGCAGCAGCACCGCTTGGTGTCGTGTCTGCTGCAAACAGCACCCTCACGGGCGACGTGGATGACAACGGCACGGTCGATCTCCTCGACCTCATCATGCTCCAGAAGTGGGTGCATGGCGTTGGTTCACTCACGGCCTCGGAGAACGCCGACCTGAATGCCGACCGTGTCGTCGATGTCTTCGACCTCGGCATCATGAAGCAATGGCTCCTCAACGGCATCCGTCCGCAGTATTATGCCTATGACCTGAACCGCAACATCAAGGCAGGCGATACGAAGGGGCTTGACCCGGATGAGGAATTCGAGCTTAGTCAGACGAAATTCGCCATCTCCCTCCTGCAAGAGACGGCCGAGGACGGCAGGAACGTCCTGATCTCGCCCTATTCCGTGATGCAGGCGCTTTCCATGACAGCCAACGGCGCCAAAGGCAACACGCTTGAGGAGATGGAGCAGGCGCTCGGCGGCACTTCGATCGATCGACTGAACCAGTACCTCTATACACAGCGCACGAGCCAGCCCGATGATGAGAAGTGTAAGCTCCTGACCGCCAATTCCATCTGGATCCGTGACGATGCGGATCGTATCAAGGTCAACGAGGATTTCCTCCAGAAGAATGCCAATTATTATGGTGCAGCCGCCTATCTGGCGCCGTTCGATGACACGACCGTGCGGGACATCAACACCTGGATCGACAACAACACCGATCACATGATCCCGAAGATACTCGACGAGATCAAGGGAGAAGAGGTCATGGCACTTGTCAACGCCGTGACGTTCGATGCCAAGTGGGATATGCCGTATGACGAGTACATGGTCAATGATCTGACGTTCACCGCGGCGGACGGCACTGAGCAGGAGGCAGAGATGCTCTGCGATGAGGAGCATTTTTACCTCGAAGATGAACATGCGACCGGCTTCCTCAAGACCTATCAGGGCGGCAGATATGCCTTTGCTGCGCTTCTTCCAGAGGAGGGCATGACGACCAAGGAGTATATCAACACCCTGACGCCGGAGGGTCTGCACAAGACGCTCGCCGAGCCGTCTAAGGAATCTGTCATGACCCAGCTCCCGAAGTTTGAGTATGACTACAGCGAGATGCTGAACAATGCCTTCCAGAACATGGGCATGGAGCAGGCGTTTACGGTGGATGCCGATTTCTCGGACATGGCGTGGACATCCTCCGGGATTCTGTTCATCAGCCGCATTCTGCATAAGACGCATATTTCCGTCACGGAGGAGGGTACCCGTGCCGGAGCTGCGACTGTTGTCATGATGGCCGATAAGGCGATGATGATGGAGCCGAAGAAGGTCTACCTTGATCGTCCGTTTGTCTACTGCATCGTGGATCGGGATACCTCGCTGCCGGTATTCATCGGAACTGTGGAAACGCTGGCGTAATGTACCGCGCCTGAATTGTGCATGATAGGGAAAACCTCACCGGGAGACCGGTGAGGTTTTGGTTTCGTGGGTATGAGAAAACGCTCCGGAAATCATCCGGAGCGCATCTGTGTGCGCGGTATCCGCGCAAATGAGACATATGGGATTTGAACCCATGACCCTACGCTTAAAAGGCGTATGCTCTACCGACTGAGCTAATGTCTCAGAACATTCTTAATTATACCATAACTTCTGACGGATGTCAAGCCCTTTGGCGAAAAAAACTCAGAATCTGCCAGGGATACCATATTTCACACAAATTTCACACAGGCCGCATCTCCACAGCATTGATTTTTGCGTATATATGTGGTATAATAATCATGACAAAGGAGATGCTTATGAAACCAGAAGTAAAAAAGATCCTCATGATCGTGTTCGGCCTTCTGCTGCTCGGCGCCGGCGTGTTCCTGTGTGTCTGCTACGGTGTGCCGCTGACCAAGCTCCTGGCCACCGAGGAGGGCAGGGAACAGATCTGCGAAAAGGTCGAGAGCTACGGCGCTTTTGCACCGGCAGCCTTTATGCTGCTGATGGTGGTGCAGATCGTGATCGCCTTTATCCCGGGCGGCCCGCTCGAACTGATCGCCGGGATGCTGTTCGGCGGCTGGCTCGGTCTGCTGTATACTGTGATCGGCGTGGTGGCGGGAACGATGCTCGTCTTTTTCCTGGTGCGGCGCTTCGGCAGGCCGCTGGTGCTGCTGTTCGTCAGCGAGGAGAAGATGGAGAAATTCAAGTTCCTGCAAAATGAAGAAAAGCTCGAGCTCTGGGTGTTCATCCTGTTCCTGATCCCGGGCATCCCGAAGGACATGCTGACCTATCTGATACCGCTGACCCCCATGAAGGCGCGGCATTTCATCCCGCTTGCCGTGCTGGCGCGTTTTCCGTCGCTGGCAGCATCCGTGCTGGTGGGCGACAGCCTTGCGGACGGGCGCTACTGGCTATGCGCCGTGATCTGCGGCGTTGCAGCGGTGCTGTGCTTTGTGGGCTATCGGCTGAAAAATCGACTCATGCATCAAAAAAATAAAGGGAATACAGAAGGGAAAACCGAATGAAGCATATCTATTTTATATTCAATCCACAGGCCGGTAAAGCCGAAATGACGGCTTATTTAGGCTTTACGATCGACAAGATGACAAAGGCCGGCTACGAGGTGACCGTGCATCCGACCCAGGGCAAGCTCGACGCCATGCACATGGCTGCCAAAGCGGCGGATTCCGGGCGGTTCGACTACATCTTCTGCGCCGGCGGCGACGGCACCCTCAACGAGGTCATGACCGGCCTGACGCATTCTGTGGTGCGGATCCCGCTCGGCTATATCCCGTGCGGCTCGACCAATGATTTTGCAAGGAGCATCGGCATTCCGTTCAGTATCCCGGAGGCGCTCGATGCCGTCCTCAACGGCAGACCCCGTTACTTCGATGTCGGGACGGCAAACGGCCGGACGTTCAACTATATCGTGGCTTTCGGCGCATTCACTGATGTGCCCTACGACACCCCGCAGGCTGTCAAGAATGTGTTCGGGCAGGCGGCGTATATGTTCAACGCAGTCACGAAGCTGCCTAATATCCGCGCGATCCCGTCGCGCATCACCTGTGACGGGCAGGTCTTTGAGGGCGAATATATCTACGGCATGGTGACGAATTCCGCCTCCGTGGGCGGCGTGCTCGATATACGCGACTTTCAGTTCGACGACGGCATGTTCGAGCTCACGCTCATCAAACGCCCGCAGAATCCCGTGGAATTCGGCAATACCGTGCGTTTCCTGCGCGACATCCACGAGATCGGCGAGGAGGATCCGGTCGTCTGTCTGAAAGGCTCCGAGATCACGATCGAACTCCTCGAGGAGAACAACGTCCCGTGGACGGTGGACGGCGAGTATATGGAAAATACCGCTAAGCTGCGCATCATCAACCACAAACGCGCCCTCCCGCTCCTTGTGCCGCGGGAGTGCAGCTCCGAGATCTTCCTGCTTGAATAAAAAATGCAGCCCCGTTTCTGCGGGGCTGCTTCGTTTATGATAGTAATCTCCAGCGGCTCTCGGGGATCCTTGTCAGGCCGAGCACCGTGATATTGTCCGAGCCGCCGTTCTGTAGTGCAAGCTCGATGAGAAGCTGCAAACGGCGCACCAGCGGCTTGGCCATCGCCAGCACCTCCTCGATCTCGGCGCTGGATACATAGTCAGACAGGCCGTCCGAGCAGAGCAGCAGGACGTCGCCGAATTCCACAG
>JAGADP010000149.1 GCA_017828885.1 Oscillospiraceae bacterium
CCAGGCGATCTTTGAGGACATCAAGAGCGAACTGTTCTGCGAATCCATCGGTCTGATGGGCATTATGATCGCCGTGGAGAACGAGGACGACCGTCTCGACCCGCTGACCGGGCTCGGCAACCGCTTTGCCTTCCAGAATGACCTGAACACGGCACTTCTGAGCGGGCAGCAGCTCCATCTGGTCGAGCTGCGCATCACGAATGCCGAGGGCATCCTGCGCACGACCGGTACCGACAACACCAAGATGCTCATGGAGCTGGTGGCACCCTATCTGCGGTCAATGCTGCCGAGCTACCTGATCTATATCATCAACCCGGAGACGCTGATGCTGACCGTTCCCGACCGCAAGGGAATGCATGCGGTAGAGCTGGCAGGCGACATTGCTGCGCGTTTCCGGAAGCCCTGGACATGGCAGGACAGCGAGCTGCCGCTGCGTGCGGTCGTGCTCTGCGCCGAGGTGCCGTGGCATGTGCGCTCCGTCTCGGAGGCGCTCTACATGGCGGACAGCCCCGTGCCGGAGGGCATGGAGGGGCAGGTGCTGGCCGGACGCGACCTGAGCTACCTGCTGCGGCGCGCCGAGATCGAGGCCGCCGTGACGAGAGGTCTCGAGCAGGGCAACTACTTCGTCTGCTACCAGCCGACCTATCATGCGGACGGCGATCTGCACGGTGCAGAGGCGCTGATCCGTCTGAAGGATCCCGAGCTCGGCGCGGTGTTCCCGGATGAGTTCATCCCGGCTGCCGAGCGGCTCGGCAACATCGGCGACCTCGACTGCGTGGTATTGCAGCAGGTCTGCCGGCTGCTTGCCACAGGCATCGCGGAAAAGACCGGTCTGGAGTGCATCAACGTCAATCTGTCTGTCCTGCACTGCATGCAGCCGGACTTCATCAAGCGTATCAACGGCATCGTGGAAAATGCCGGCATCAGCAAGCATCTCATCAACTTTGAAATTACCGAGTCGGCAGCCGCAGAGGACTACGAGCTGCTCAGCTCGATCATTGCCTCCCTCAAGCAGGAAGGCTATCAGTTCTCGATGGACGACTTCGGCACCGGCTATGCCAACATGAAGGCGATCTATTCGCTCGATTTCGACGTCGTCAAGATCGACAAGTCCTTGCTCTGGAACGCAGGCAAGAACGAGCTCGGGTAGGTGCTGCTCGACAATTCCGTCCGGATGATCCGCCAGATGCACAGGAAGATCCTGGTCGAGGGCGTGGAGACACGCGCCCAGATCGAGCTCCTGCGCACACTTGGGGTGGATTATCTCCAGGGCTACTACTTCTCCAAACCGATCCCGGAGGCCGATTTCGTGGCGCTCATCTCGGGTGAGGACAAGGAGGAGGACTGATCTCAAGAACAATGCAGGGAATAGCAGGTTTTTGCGCAGCCTGCGATTCATCCTGCATGTAGATAAGCCGGAAAAACCGGCAAAGGGGGATACATCTATTTTAAGGAGGCAGGTTATGAAGAAAACCAAACGCGCAAAAACAGCAGCAGGCATCCTGTGCCTGAGTCTGCTCATCGGGCAGGCAGGTCTGCTGCCGGCATCCGCTGCGGACAGCGGTGTCATGTTCAACGAGGTCTGCTCCAAATCCACGACAGGCAACAAGTACGACTTTGTTGAGCTGTACAACAGCGGCAGCTCTGCCGTTGATCTGTCCGGATGGGGTCTGACCGACAAGAAGAGCCAACCCTTCCGCTACACGTTCCCGTCCGGAACGAGCATCGCAGCAGGCGGCAGAGTGGTCGTGTACTGCGACAGCACCGCCGGTGAGAACGATGCCAAGATCGCACCGTTCGGCCTTTCCGGCTCCGGTGAGACCCTGACGCTCACGGACAAGGACGGCAACACGGTCGATACGCTCGGCTTCGAGACCATCGCGGCGGATACGTCCTACGGACAGTATCCGGACGGCAGCGGCGAGTGGGCGATGATCCCGTGTACGCCCGGTGAAGCCAACAAGGCACCGGTGGGCGCCAATGCCGTGGTACCGCCGACCTTCTCGGAGGAGAGCGGCTTCTACAGCAGCAGCTTTGATCTGACACTCTCCGCACCGCAGGGCTCGACGATCTACTACACGACCGACGGCAGCGACCCGACGACTTCTTCCGAGAAGTACACAGGTCCCATCAAGATCGAGGACATGAGCTCCACCGAGAACCGCCTGAGTGCCCGGACGGACATCTCCGCATCCGGCGCCACCGCACCGAGAGAGCCTGTGGACAAGGCCGCACTCATCCGTGCCGTCACTGTGGATGCACAGGGTCAGGCCAGCGAGATCGTGACCAAGACCTATTTCCTCGGCAAGACCAATTCCGGCTACTATCCGAACATGAAGGTCGTTTCCCTCGTGACGGATCCGGACAATCTTTTCGACTACGAGAAGGGCATCTACTGCCTCGGCAAGGTCTATGACGATTACAACAACCAGCAGAACCCGCAGAATCCCGACGGTCCCGGAGGTCCCGGCGATCCTCAGAACCCGTGGGGCGGTCAGAACCCCTGGGGCGGCGGCTGGGGATGGGACATGGTCAACCCCTGGGAGAAGCCGGCCAACTACACCCAGAAGGGCAGAGAGTGGGAGCGTGAAGCGCACTTCACCATGTTCAACGGCGGCGAGATCGTCGTAGACCAGCAGGTCGGCATCCGCATCAAGGGCGCCGCATCCCGCAACACTGCGCAGAAGAGCTTCAATGTCTATGCACGCCGTGATTACGGTGCCGCAGAGCTTGCGTATGACTTCTTTGACGGCACGGCGACCAAGGCCAAGAGCGGCAAGCCGATCAAGAAGTATGAAGGGATCGTCCTCCGCAACGGCGGTAACGACAACAACTCGGCATTCTTCCGTGATTCCATCAACCAGATCCTTGTCGCAGACCGTGCCTTCACGGCACAGGCAATGAGCGAGTGCATCGTCTTCATCGACGGCGAATACTGGGGCATCTACCAGATCACCGAAAAGCTCGGCGACAGTACCCTCGCAAGCCACTACGGCGTTGAAGCGTCCGACGTCGCCATCATCAAGAATTTCGAGCTTGAAGAGGGCGAGACCTCCGATCTGAACGACTGGGAGGCACTGATGACCGGCGTCAGCAATGGCAGTATCAGCTACAAGCAGCTTTGTGAAAAGGTCGATAAGCAGAGCTTCCTCGACTATTTTGCAGCACAGGTCTACTGGGCGAACAACGACTGGCCGCAGAACAACATGGCGGTATGGCGCTGCAATACCATCGACGAGACCAACCCCTACGCAGACGGCAAGTGGCGTATGCTCCTGTTCGATACCGAGTCCAGCACCGGTCTGTACAACATGCAGAACTCGGTACAGACGGACAGCTTCTCCCGCATCAAGCAGGTCAATGACAATGATTTCTGCAAGATGTTCGCTGCCCTGCTGAACGACAAGGATTTCTGCAAGGACTATTCCGCAACGATGATGGATCTGGCGAACTACAACTTCGCACCTGAGAAGACAACGCCCCTCATCAGCTATTACAAGGAGACCTACCAGAAGCAGATCGCCGATTCGTTCAAGCGGTTCAGCTCCACCTCCAGCCCCGACAGCACGATCAATTCCGCGTACCAGACGATCACGAGCTTCTTCGATCAGCGGTATGACATTGTGGAGCGCCAGCTGCGTTCGGCGGCAGGCTTACAGACCCAGCTCAACCAGCTCACTGTGAATAACGACGCGAACTGCGGCAGCATTAAGCTCAACACGCTGAACCTCGGCGCGATCGACTCCTGGAGCGGTAAGTATCACAGTGACTACGAGCTTCCGCTGGTGGCAGAGCCGATGGAAGGCCAGACCTTCTCCCACTGGGAGATCAAGGGCGCCAAGCTGACGGAGGGCTCCGAGACCGATGCGTCCGTCCGCATCCAGCTCCAGAGCGCCGATGCCACCGTGACGGCTGTTTACGGCGAAAGCACACAGATCGACGGCGACTACAACTCCGACGGCGTTGTGGATATACGGGATCTCATCCTCCTGCAGAAGTTCATCCACGGACAGGATGTCAAGCTCGCCCCGACCGATGTTGTGAAGGACGGCGTGACCGATGTCTTTGACCTCGCCATGCTCAAGAGATGGCTGTTACAGAAGTAAGACACACAAAAACGCAGTGCTGTTCATGCAGCACTGCGTTTTTATTTATTCTTCTCCGTATGGTGAGAATTCCCTGCCAAGCGCGATCGCATCATCGAGGGAACGGCGATCCATTTCGGCATAGTAGACATCCGCCGAAACGGACTCACCATTGAGCATGTATTGCCGCTCGAACTCGTTCTCCACAGCGCCTTCATTGTCGCTGCAAGAAAACACCGCGGTCAGCTCTCCATGGTAGTACTGATAATCTACGCGGTAATAGTAGCCCTGGCTCATGTCTGTGTCGATCAGCAGGCCGTTGTTCACATCGTACAGCACCTCGCCGTAACTGCCGTAGATGCCCTCGATCTGCCTGCCAAAGTCGTCGAAGTAGCTGTACATCAGTACATGCGCCAGATGATACTCGCCCTCCGACAAGAACAGCTCCGGGATCCCGTCATCGTCCAGATCCAGAAGGTCAAACCGTACATTCTCAGGATCGCTGCTGCTTGCACAGAACTGATCGAGCATCTGCTGATAGTACTGCACCCATGCTTCTTCCTCATCGTCAGGTACATTCTCCGTCTGCACGGGCGCTTCGGCAGTCGGCATTTCTGTTTCTGGAACGGCCGCTGTCGGCTCCTCCACAGATTCCAGAATGAACCGCGTCTCGTCTGTCTGTGGCTCGGTCATGGTCTCGGTCACGGAGGAAGCGTCAGCCTTCCGGGAAGGATCCCCATACTGCTTGCGCAGCGCATGACGCACCAGGCCGAGCAAAATGGCTGTTCCCGCCAGAATCAGGACGATCATGGAAAGAATGACTGTCAGTATGATCGGAACAACATTGCTGTGCTGTTTCGGGGGCGGAGTATTCATTCGTTACCTCCTAACGATCAATCATCATACTCGTATTCATCGCCGTCATAATACCAGCCGTCATCATCATAGTCATAGTTCCAGCCGTCGTTGTCGTCATCCCAGTCGTCCTCATACTGGTAGTCATAGATCGGGAGATTGGTCACGGCATCGACATAGAGGTCGTTGAGGGTGCAGTCCTCATCGGCATAGTTGCCGGTATAGCGTTTCGGCTCCATCGTGCTCGAGGGCGGATAGGTGCCGATGATGTTCTCGTCCTTGTCCTCAGAAGCGACATAGACGCACTGGTAATTCTCGACCACGATGAAGTAATTACATTCATCAAGCTCCGCGAAGTACTTCTTCATGTTCTCACGGATCACCGTAGTATCACTTTCGTCAGTGTTGAAGTCGTAGTCCGGGTCAGAGCACACAATGAAATTGCTCGGATACTCCTTAAGCTTGTCCTGCGCATCCAACTCGACCAATGCCGTATTGGCGGCGTTGTTGATCTGCTTTGCCACGTTGTTCGCCGACGCATGCTTGGACTTCTTGGTATAGCCGATCATGGCCGGCACGAGGATCGCTGCCAGGACAGCTACCACCACAAGCGTGGAGAAAATACCGATGACCAGTGCGATGATGCAGCCCGTCGGCAGGCCCTTCTTCTTGGGCGGCTCCGGCTGATTATAGGGATTGTAGTTGTAGCCCTCCGGGTACTGCGGCGGTGCAGGCTGACCCATGCCGTTCATCTGGGGGGTGCCGTACTGCTGGGGATTGCTGTTCATCTGCGGGTTGCCGTACTGCTGGTCGGGCATGGACTGCGGATAGGGAGCCCCCTGGCTCTGCTGGGCGGAACAGCCGCAGACTTCACCGTCTGCAAGCGGTCTGCCGCATTTCGGACAATAATTCATAGTGATTCCTCCTACATCAAATTGGGTTTCTGTCGTATGATACTATTATAGCGGATACCTATAGAAAATACAAGGGGATCGCCGCCGGAGATGCCCGTTTTTGTTGAACTGCACAATAATTTTCTGCATTATTTGGCAAAACCTACATATACGCGGCGATACCGCCGGAGATCGCCGGAATATGTTGACTTTTCCGCATAAACATGCTAAAATAGTAGCATAGAAAATCATCTTTTCGGGAGGGATGAACATGGGACTGAATTTCCGCAAAAGCATCAAGATCTGCAAGGGTGTTTCGCTGAACCTGAGCAAATCCGGTGTCGGGGTTAGCGTCGGCACAAAGGGCGCACGCGCCTCCATCAACACGAGCGGCCGCAGCTCCGTCAAGGTCGGCATTCCGGGCACGGGACTCTCCTACACCGCATCGAGCGGCAGCAAGAAGAAAACCGCCAAGAAGCGCAGCTATTCCTCCTCGGCACGTAAAAAGCAGGAGGAGCTCGCCAAGAAGAAGGAGGCACTTGCTCAGCAGAAGGCCACGGAGCTCGAGCAGAACCGCCTGAAAGTCGAGGAGCACGAGAATTACCTCGAACTGATCCGCAGCGTCCACAAGGAGTGCGAGGCGCCGATCGACTGGAAGGCGCTCCGGGATGCGCCGGCGCCCTTCGTGAAAGGACAGCCCGGCCCCGCGGAGCAGGAGACCGCAGCACAGCTTGCCGCCCAGAAGCCTGGCTTCATGTCCCGGCTCTTCGGCGGTGCAGAGAAGCAGCAGCGGGATCAGGAGGCCGCGCTCGAAGCCGCCAAGGCGGCCGATGCCGAGGCCTACACGGAATGGGAGGAGAGCAAGGCCTTTGCCGAGCGCATCCTCAAGGGAGACACGGATGCCTATCTTGAAGCGATCGAGACCGCCAATCCCTTCGAGGATTTCGCCGACTACGGCAGCGACCTCGAATTCGGCACAGACCAGCCGGGCAGGATGGAGATCGAGTTCCGCGTGCTGAGCAAGGACGTCGTACCGGAGCAGTCCCTCAGCCTGACCCAGCCCGGCAAGCTTTCCGAGAAGGCCATGACCAAGACGGCGTACTTCGACATCATGCAGGACTATGTGTGCAGTGCCGCCATCCGTCTCGGCCGCGAGCTGTTCTCCGTGCTGCCGGTGGACTATGTCATGGTGCATGCCGTGGACGGCGTGCTCGACACCTCCACGGGCAATGACGAGGAATTCACGCTGCTGTCGGTGCTGTTCACCCGCGAGGGCTTCGAGGGTTGCAACTTCGACCGCATCGACCCCTCGGATTTCGTGGAGCGCTTCCAGCACAACATGAGCTTCGCCAAAACCACGGGCTTCCACCCTGTTCCACGCCTGGAATGGGAGGAATAACCGTAAATCATGGATCATAGTATTGCTTTCCCCGCCGGAGGGGTGGAAAGCAATACGGAATCGTCGTTTTTGATCCTATATAGCGGTTCATTTAAGAATTGTCCGTAAAAAAAGTGAGTTTTTTCAAAAAAGCTCTTTACTTTTACGCTACAATGTGTTAAAATATAGTAGTACCCGGTATGCGGGTCAGTATACAGAAAGGACGCATCACTATGAAAAGGGGAAAGAACAAACCGACTGTGATCGAAGAGCTATATGAAGCCATTCTCTGCCTGGAGACCAAGGAGGAATGCAGCGCATTCTTCGATGATCTCTGCACGGTACTGGAACTCCAGACCATGTCCCAGCGGCTCCAGGTCGCCAAGATGCTGCGGGAGCACCGCGTCTACAGCGACATCGTAGCTGCCACAAGCGCCAGCACGGCCACGATCAGCCGCGTCAACCGCTCTCTGGGCAGCGGCTATGATATCGTATTTGACCGTCTGAAGGCAAAGGGAAAGTATTCCGTTCCGGAGGTTTCCAACAGCGGCGCAGAACCGCAGGAAGACGGCGAATAAGTCCCGAAATAGGCGGGTTTTCGGGGAATTTTCTATGATATTATCTAAAATCGTTCTGCAATCGTACCGAAATTCTGTAGAATCGACAATTTTTCCGAAAAACCT
Source organism: Oscillospiraceae bacterium (assembly GCA_017828885.1). Taxonomy (GTDB): domain Bacteria; phylum Bacillota; class Clostridia; order Oscillospirales; family Ruminococcaceae; genus UBA3855. The sequence continues at coordinate 7,895 of JAGADP010000149.1, forward strand.
TGACAAAGCGCTGTAAATCGTATATAATACAAGTATAATTTATCTAATTTGGAGGATGTACACCATGAAAAAAGCAGATTTGATCCAGGCTGTTGCTGAGAAGACCGGTAAGTCCAAGAAGGACGCTGGTGTATTCGTTGACGCTGTTTTTGAGAGCATCAAGGACGCTCTGGTTGAAGGCGATAAGGTTACTCTGACCGGCTTCGGCGTATTCGAGGTTCGTGAGCGTGCTGCTAAGCAGTGCAAGAACCCGCGCACCGGCAAGATGCAGGATGTTCCGGCTTGCAAGGCTCCGGCTTTCAAGGCTGGTAAGAACCTGAAGGATTCCGTTAACAAGTAAGAGATACGGTTCCAGAAAGAAATATTGAGCGCCTTCCGATCTCGGAAGGCGCTTTTTTATGCCTGTTTTGCCTGTTCACGCAGGCTTTTTTTCATGCCCTTGAGGATGGTGTTCCGCGCCTGTGCGGCCGTTTCGGGCGGGACGGGCTGCGTGTCGGCCAGCGGATAGTCGATGCCGAGCGCCGCATATTTCTGCTTGCCGAAGTCGTGATAGGGCAGGCAGTCGAGCGCTTTGAGCGTTTTCAGGCCGCCGAGGAAATACCCGAGCGCCTCCTGCTCCGCCGGGGCATCCGTCCAGCCGGGGACGATGACATGCCGGATCCAGAGGGGCACTCCCCTGCTGCTCAGATGCTGCGCAAATGCGAGGATCCCGGCATTACCGTGGCCGGTCAGTGCCTTGTGGCGTTCGTCGTCGATGTGCTTGATGTCGAGCATTACGAGATCCGTCACGGAGAGGAGCGCATCGAATCGCTCCGAATGCGCCGGATCAAAGCAGATACCGGAGGTGTCCAGACAGGTGTGGATGCCGCGGCGCTTCGCCTCGGTGAAGAGCGCCGTCAGGAACGGGAGCTGTGCCATTGGTTCGCCGCCGGTCGCCGTGATGCCGCCGCTCTTGTAAAAGGCCTTGTTGCGCTCAAACTGGCGCAGCAGCTCCTCCACGGTCATCTCTGTTCCTGCGTCAAAGCCCCATGTATCGGGATTGTGGCAGTACAGACATCGCATCGGACAGCCCTGAAAAAAGATCACGAACCGCACCCCCGGCCCGTCTACCGTGCCAAAGGATTCGGTGGAATGGATATACCCAAGCATAGTATCTCCTTATAGAAACAGCCCCTTTGCAATGGCATCGGAGCTGTTTTCATAACATTATGATGCGGGTGCAGGGCGGTCACCGCCCTGCCGAGGGTGGTTTAGGAGGGGCGAGCAGCCCCTCCTGAGTCGGCGTCAGTCGACTGAATGTGCTTAGATCTTGTCGTGGAACGTTCTCGAGATGACGTCGTCCTGCTGTTCCTTGGTCAGCTTGATGAAGTTGACCGCATAGCCGGAAACGCGCACGGTGAGCTGCGGGTACTTCTCCGGGTGTGCCTGTGCATCGAGCAGCGTCTCGCGGGTGAATACGTTGACATTCAGGTGATGGCCGCCCTTCTGTACATAGCCGTCGAGCAGCTCTACGAGATTATCGACCTGCTGTTCATTGATCTGCTGATCTGCCATAATTTACCTCCTCCTAGATAGCTTTCTTTTGTGATCTTCCGTTTCTGTTTGTAACAAACTGAATGGGGAGATGTGGGGCTTCGCCCCACACCCCACTCTAAAAACAACGTTTTTAGAGGATTATTTTAGAGTTCGTCCTCCTCATCCGGGTCTTCACCCAGCGTGGGGACGGAGCACGCACCGGCCTTGCAGCATTCGGTGCTGTTCATTGTCTGTACTCTGGTCTCCTCGCCGATGCTCAGGTTGATATGCTGGCTGCCTGCCTCACAGAGTGCGTCAAGCAGCTCCACCAGTGCATCGGGATCCATATCCTTCGAGAGCTTGGGATCAATCGTCATCCTCTTCCAATGCCTCCTGTGTCAGGCGGTCGATGTCCAGATCACCCGCAAAGATATGCGTATTCTTGCCCAGCGCATCCGGGATGATCGAGAACGTGTTGGAAATGCCGTCCTGCGCATGGCGGAAGGGCAGCTTGGCCACGGAGGAGAGCGATGCCACCGCACCGTGGGTGTCTCTGCCGTGCATCGGGTTTGCACCGGGTGCCAGCGGAACGCCCTGCTTTCTGCCGTCCGGGGTGTTGCCGGTCTTCTTGCCGTAGACCACATTCGAGGTGATCGTCAGGATGGACATGGTCGGGATACTGCTGCGGTAGGTGTGATGCTTGCGGATCTTGTCCATGAACGTGCGCACGATCTGCACGGCGATCTCATCCACGCGGTCATCATCGTTGCCGTACTTCGGGAATTCGCCCTCGATCTCGTAGTCCACGACCACATTGCGGGCCACATCCACGACCTCACCGGCGCGGTTCTTGATCTTGATGTCGCGACGGATGGGCTTGACCTTGGCATACTTGATCGCGCTGAGGGAATCCGCCACAACGGACAGGCCTGCGATACCGGTCGCAAAATAGCGCTTGACCTCACGGTCATGCAGTGCCATCTGCACGCGCTCGTAGCTGTACTTATCATGCATATAATGGATGACGTTCAGGGTGTTGACATACAGCTCCGCCAGCCATTCCATCATGTCGTCATACTTCTGCATCACATCGTCATAGTCCAGGTACTCACCCTCGACCGGACGGTATTTCGGGCCGACCTGCACGCCGAGGCGCTCGTCCACGCCGCCGTTGATGGCGTAGAGCAGGCACTTGGCGAGGTTCGCGCGGGCGCCGAAGAACTGCATTTCCTTGCCGACACGCATCGAGGAGACGCAGCAGGCGATCGCATAGTCATCGCCGTGGATCACGCGCATCAGGTCGTCGTTCTCATACTGGATGGAGGAGGACTTGATGGACATGCGGGCGCAGAATCGCTTGAAATTCGTCGGCAGCTTGGTGGACCAGAGCACGGTCATATTCGGCTCCGGTGCTGTGCCGAGGTTGTTCAGCGTGTTGAGGTAGCGGAAGGAGTTCTTGGTGACCATGTGCTGGCCGTCCACGGAAACGCCGCCGATGGACTCGGTGATCCAGGTCGGGTCGCCGGAGAACAGGGAGTTGTACTCCGGTGTTCTGGCAAAACGCACCATACGCAGCTTCATGATGAAGTGGTCGATGAGCTCCTGCGCCTCGCTCTCAGTGAGGATGCCTCTGTCGAGGTCACGCTGGATGAAGATGTCGAGGAAGGTCGATGTCCGTCCGAGAGACATGGCGGCGCCGTTCTGCTCCTTGACGGCCGCAAGATAGCCGAAATACAGCCACTGTACGGCTTCCTGCGCATTCTTGGCCGGGCGGGAGATGTCGAGACCGTAGATCTCACCGAGCTTCTTGAGGTCGCGCAGGGCGTTGATCTGCTCGGAAAGCTCCTCGCGCAGGCGGATGTTCTTGGAGGTCATGCGGACGAAATGCGTTTCCTTCTGGTGCTCCTTGTCCTCGATGAGCATGTCGATGCCGTAGAGGGCAATTCTCCGGTAGTCGCCGATGATACGGCCTCTGCCGTAGGCATCCGGGAGTCCGGTGAGGATCGCGGCATGACGGGCAAGCTTCATCTCGGGGGTATAGGCGTCGAAAACGCCCTGATTATGGGTCTTTCTGTACTTGGTGAAGATCTCCACGACCTCGGGATCCACCTCGTAGCCATATTCCTTGCAGGCCTGCTGTGCCATACGGATGCCACCGAAGGGCTGGAGTGCCCGCTTGAAGGGCTTGTCCGTCTGGAAGCCTACGATCTTTTCGAGATACTTGTTCAGATAGCCGGGGCCGTGGGAAGTGATGGTGGAAATGATCTTGGTGTCCATATCGAGGACGCCGCCGGCCTCACGCTCCTGCCGCGACAGCTCCATGACCTGCTCCCAGAGCTGTGTCGTTGCAGCAGTCGGCCCTGCAAGGAAGCTCTCGTCGCCGTCATAGGGCGTGTAATTCTTGAGGATGAAATCCCGGACATTGACGGAAGTGTTGCTCCACCTGCCGGGTTCAAACCCCTCCCATTCCGTTGCAAATGCTGTAAACATACTGGCATCATCCTTTCTTCTGCAAAGTATTGTGTGTCCTTCATTTATATCATACTACTTTTTGCGGTTGATGTCAAGGATATGAGGGGTATTACAGAAAAATTCACAATCTGAAAACAGATTTCCGGAATTTTTTTACATGCACTAAACCCCGCTGGCAATTTGCTCTCCAAAATACAGCATTCTATTTCTCCCCCTCCTCTGTTGGGGGCAGGGGTGGGGGAAGCTTTTGATTCATGTTATCGGCAGGCTCTGCATATACTGTCACAAATCCACTGAAACGGAGTGAGGTCATGCAAAGTCAGTCGGAGGATCGGGCGGTCACGCTCGGTATCTATATTCTGGAACACAGGGCGACCGTCCGCGCGGCGGCCAGCAAGTTCGGCATCAGCAAAAGTACGGTACATAAGGACGTCAGCGAGCGCCTGCCGCATATCCGGCCGGAGCTGGCAAAGCAGGTGCATGAGATCCTCGTGCAGAACAAGCAGGAGCGCCATATCCGCGGCGGGCTCGCCACCAAGCGCAAGTATGCCCTGCTTGCGATCAGCCGCCAGAGCGCGTCAAAAAGCCGCCCTTAGCCGCTGCATCCCGGTATTCTGCGGTGTTCTCCCGTGTTTCGACAAATATCGCAGAGAAAAAGTGGTATACTATGAAACAGATACCTCTGAAAACGATGTTTTCAGAGGCGGGGGTTGGGGCAGCGCCCCAAAAATAGCCCATCTGCTATCCCCGAAGCACTGCATCATTGGTTGATCCAGTGCTTCACGAAATTTCGGGATACCAAGTTCCGGAAGGAGGAAACGCATTTGCAGAATGCACAGTATGAAATAGACAGATTCTCCGAGCATGTGCTCCTGTCGCTCGAGAGCGCCATGAAGATCGCCGGGGAGATGGGGCACACCTATATCGGCACCGAGCACTACCTGCTCGGGATGCTCCGGCAGGGAGACGGCGCGGCGGCAGAGGTACTCACCCGCCACGGCGTGACGGCGGAACGGCTGCGGGGGCAGCTTCTGCTGTCGGTCGGTCGGGGGAGCCGCACCTCGCCCGGCTACGGCTGCATGACGCCGGCGCTGCACCGCATCTTCCGCAAGGCACAGCAGCTCGGCAGAAAGGAACGCCTGGTCGGCACGCGCTTTCTGCTGCGGGCGATCTTAGAGGACGAGAACTGCGCCGGCTATGAGCTGCTGCTCGGGAGCGGCGCAGACCTGCAGGAGCTCGAGAAGGCTTGCTGTGAAGGGTCGGATCCCGCCGCGCAGCATCTCCCGACGGAGAAAGACCTCCCGCAGCTCTTCCGCTTCGGCAAGCTGCTGCTCCCGGAGGAGAACGCTGACCCGCTCATCGGCAGAGAAAACGAGATCGAGCGCGTCCTGCAGATCCTCTCCCGCCGCAGCAAGAACAACCCCTGCCTGATCGGCGATCCCGGCGTCGGCAAGACCGCCATCGTGCAGAGCGTGGCAGCACGGTTCGCAGAGGGCGAGGTACCGCCGCAGCTCCGGGGCATGGTCGTGTTCGCGCTCGACCTCGGAGCGCTTCTGGCCGGGGCGAAATACCGCGGCGACTTCGAGGAGCGGGTGCGCGCCTGCGTGGATGAGGTCGTGCGGGACGGGCGCATCATTCTGTTCATCGACGAGCTGCATACCATCGTCGGCGCAGGCGCGGCGGAGGGCGCCATTGATGCGGCCAATCTCCTCAAACCCGCGCTGGCAAGGGGAGAACTGCGCATCATCGGTGCGACCACCCCGGCGGAGTACGGCCATACCATCGGGCGGGACGGCGCTCTTGTGCGACGCTTCCAGTCCGTGAGCATCCTCGAGCCGTCCGGCGAGGAAACGCTCGGCATTTTAGACGGTCTGCGGCAGAATTACGAGAGCTATCATCATGTGACGCTCCCGGATGCGGTGCTGCGCTCCTGCGTGGAGCTGGCGCAGAAGTATATCGGGGACAAGAGCTTCCCGGACAAGGCGATCGACCTCCTCGATGAGGCCTGCGCAAGGGCATCGCTGCGCTGTGCCGGGTCGGAGGTCGGTGAAGAGGATGTGGCAGCCGTTGCCTCGGCCAGGACGGGCATCCCCCTCTCCCAGATGACCGCCGCCGAACAGGAACGGCTCCTCCTGCTCCAGCAGACGCTCCATGCCCGGATCGTCGGGCACGATGCCGTGATCGACCGGCTCTGCGATGCCGTCTGCCGGAGCGGTGCAGGCTTCCGGGACATCCGGAGGCCGGTGGGCTCGTTTCTGTTTCTCGGGCCGACCGGCGTGGGGAAAACGGCGCTCGTGCGGGCGCTCTGTGAGACGCTCTACGGCACGGAAAAGGCGCTGCTGCGGCTGGATATGTCGGAATTCATGGAGGCACATTCCGTGGCAAGGCTCATCGGGTCGCCGCCCGGGTATGTCGGCTTCGCGGAGGAGACACCATTCTGCGAGCATCTGCGGCAGCGACCGTGCAGCGTGGTGCTGTTCGATGAGATCGAAAAGGCGCACCCGGATGTGCTGCATCTGCTGCTGCAAATCTTAGAGGACGGGATGCTGACGGACAGCACCGGCCGGCAGGTCAGCCTGCGGAACTGTCTCATATTTCTGACATCCAATATCGGAATGCACCAGCGCACCGCAAGCGCCGGCTTCCTCGGCGGCGAACAGGCACCCGGCACCGAAGCGCTGCGGCAGACCCTCCCGCCGGAGCTCATCGGGCGCATGGACGAGATCCTCGAATTCTCGCCGCTCACGCAGGAGGATCTGGCCGTGATCGCCCGACGGCAGCTCAACGCGCTTGCAGAGCGGGCTGCGGCGCTCGGCATCACATTGCAGTTCGATGAACATGCCGTGCAGGCGGCAGCCTCCGACCCGGAAACACGCCGCTACGGTGCAAGACCGATCCGGCGCTTCCTGACACAGCATGTGGAGAGTCCGCTCTCCCGGATGTGGCTGCGCGGCGAGGTGCATGCCGGGGATACGGTTTGTCTGTTCTGCGAAGGGACGGAGCTAAAGCTCAGAGCTGCGGCGTTGGCATAACCCCGGCTTATAGGGCGGAGCCAAAGATCGTTTTTTTGCTCAAGCTTTTTTTCCGTAAAAAAA
>JAGADP010000150.1 GCA_017828885.1 Oscillospiraceae bacterium
CGATGAAATGCATCTCCGGCGCCCAGATGTGCTTGGCGAGGATGCCGCTCGGGTGGGCGTTCCAGATGGTCTTTTCCTCGGCTGTAGCAAGCCCTGCGACCGTATTGCTCCGGCGCAGGATGATGCGGTCATAGCCCTTGTCCACGCTGCCGTAGGCGGGATAGGAGGCGGTGAAGTAGTAATAGCCGTCCTCCCCGTCCACGATATACGGATCCGCCCGCTCCTCGATGAAGGGCGATGCGTAGGTGTCCGCGCTGCTGCGGAGGGTTCCTTTCACCTGATAGACGCCGGGGCTTGCGGTATTGACATTGGCAAGATCACCGGCATCCCATGTCACGGGGAAATCCGCCGTGCTGCCGTCGGTATAGGTCGCCGTCACAGTTTCGGGTAAACTGACGCTCTCGCCCTGCCGGATGCGGCTGACGATCGGCTGTGTGCCGGTGTTCTTCGCTGCCACGCCGGCGGACGGGAAGGCGCTCACCAGCGCATCGTACTGGTCATCCGTGATCGGGATGACATAGCCGTGGCGGGGCGTGAAGTCGAAGCTGTAGCCGCTTCTCGGTACAGTCGTAAAATTGGCGAGGTCGGTCGTCTCCTGCATCACGTAGAAGCCGTTTCCGTAGGCATCGGACATCATGACCCACTTGTCGGAGCCGAGGATGCGGTAGATGTTCGGTCCCTCTACGCCGAGCCCGTCCTCGGAGACCTGCCGGATCTCCTGATAGGGACCGGAAGCGTGGTCGGATACGGCAAGATAGAGCTTCTTGTTCGTCTCGTTCTTGTAGTACATGTAGTACTTGTCGTTCTGGTAGATGATGTCGGAGTCGATGGCATCATCCCCGTTCTGCGGCGCAAAGAGCAGCGCCGGATCGGTGTCGAGCGTCCGGAGATCCTTGCTGTAGGCATAGTACATGATCGTGCGGTCATCCCGACCCGGTACACGGGCGGCAAAGTAGATCATGTAGGACTGCTTCTCCGGGTCATAGATCGCCTGCGGTGCCCATGCACGGTCGGCGCCGTTCATCAGCGGGGAGGCATTGGCGATCTTGATGGACGTCTCGTCGAACCAATGCACAAGGTCGGTGGACTTGGCGCTGAGGATGTCCCGGTTGCTGTTCCAGCCGAGGGAGGACTTCATATCCGTGGCAAGCAGATGATACAGCCCGTCCTCGCCCTTGAAGATATAGGGATCACGTAGGCATTCCGTGCCGACGCTCGACTTCCAGACGGCCTTGCCGCTGTTGAGTGCCGTGAAATGATAGCCGTCCAGGCTCACCGCATAGGAAAGCCGCTCCTGCTCGGGGGCATTGCCGAGGAAGTACGCAAACAGATACGCTGTTTCTGGCTTTTCATAGGATGCAGATGCCGTCTGCGCTATGCTTCCCTGACCGTGGAGGAACTTTGTGAGCAGCACCAGATCCTGCACCGTGGCATAGCCGTCTGCATTGACATCCGCTGCCGTCTCCCCTGCCGTGTCGAAGCCGTAGAGCAGCCCCTTTTGCAGGAGCGCACGGTCGAAGATGTCCACCACGTCGTCCTGGTTCAGGTCGCCCGCCGTGAAGGTATAGGCATTGTCCACGGGGCGGATGTACCACTTCTGTCCTTCGCCCTGCCAGTAGTCCCACTGGTCGATGTTGGCGCCGTTGTCGTAGCTGATGTCATAGACATCGAGCGCGGCATTGCCGGAGCATTCACCGGTGATATAATAGGCATCGTCCGTGCGATGCAGGATGAAATGCTGCGCCGGTGTGTCCTCGTAGGGCGTGAGTGCGATGTTGTTGCCGTTGGTACTGTCACCGCCCTCGACTGTGAGCGCAAGGCTGCGGTCGGCATTCAGGATGCAGCACAGGCCGTCCCCGGCGGAGAGGATCTGCCAGGTCTGGGAAGTGCCTGCCTGCTTTTCCCATTGCAGGACATTGCCGTCCTCGCCGGCGGTCATGAACTTGCCGCTGAGCCGGGACATGATCGAATAGGCTGCGCCGGGCAGGACATCGCCCTTGGTATCCACGGAAACCGCCCCTGCCGGAAGCGGCAGGAGCGTCATTCCGAGCATAACAGCCGCCAGCATCGCAACTGTTCTATGCTTCATAGTTTCCTCCTTTTCAGGAAAGCAGCATCTTCTTGAACGCTGCCAGATCAAAGACATCGACCTCGCCGTTGCCGTCCATGTCGGCGATCGCAAACTGCTCCTCGTTGAAGCCGGCCAGACCGTGGATGTACTTCGTGAGGAGGATCAGGTCGAGCAGGTCGCATTTGCCGTCGAAATTCAGGTCGCCCCGGAGCTCTCTCTCGGGGATGGCGATGGCGATGCGGTCGATGGAGGGGCCGTTGCCCTGGTCGTTGTAGAGCTTGATGGTATTTACGCCGCCGGCAAGCTCCACATCAATATTGACAGCGCGCAGACCCGTCCAGTCGCCCTTGTTGGCGTAGCAGTTGTCGATCTTCTGGACGAATTTGCCGTTGACATCGACCTTGAGGGAGCGCGGCTCACCGGAGATGTAGTAGATGCGCAGTGTGTACTTGCCTGCGGTATCCACTCTCACATTGTCGAAGGTCACGCCGTTGCCTGCGCCGCCGACATAGCCGACATAGGCGCCGCCGGAACTGAACTTGCCGTCCTTGCCGCTGGTCACGGAGGACTTACCGGAGAGTTTAGCGTCCTCGGCTTCATAGTTGATGTAATTGGTGTAGGGCGTGGTGAGCTTCATGGAGCCGGGTGTCAGCTTGATGACGAAACCGCCCTTATCCATGAGTTCCATGCTGATGGTATCCTCGGCGGTCAGATTTTCCTGTACGGAGACGTTCAGGTCGCTGCCGTTGTAATTGTCTGCAAAGATGTAGGCGTTGTAGGTGCCCTCACCGATCAGATCGGAGAGCTTGATGTCCACATTGCGGGACTTGATGGTCGAAGCGGCGATGTACCAGCTCTTGCCGCTTCTGCGAGCGGTGACATTGAACTGCATCGGGTAGCCGTCGAGCACCTTCAGCTCATCCCATACGACCGGTACGTCATTGAGCAGCGGGAGCGCGGAGGAATTCTCATAGGTGTAGACGGAATGCGCAAAGTGCTGGATGCCGGATTCGATAGTGACAACATCCGCGAGCGCAAAGCCTGCGGTCGCCTCGCTGTTGTAGACACGGACGCCGGTCGGGGTGAAGTCAGCCGAGCCGACTACGTTTCTTGTGAATGTGTAGGAGACGCGATTCTCGAGCGACGGGCTTGTGAACCACTAGTAGTACTCCGTGCCGTTGACCGCCTCATAGGAGACGATGTTCGGATAAGTGCGGCTCTCACCTCTCGGGATGGTGCAGCCGTGGAACAGCAC
>JAGADP010000151.1 GCA_017828885.1 Oscillospiraceae bacterium
ATGGAGGGCAGAACGGTATTCGTCATTGCACACCGTCTCTCAACGGTACGGAATTCCGACGTCATCATGGTGCTCGACCACGGCAGCATCATCGAGCGCGGCAGCCATGACCAGCTCATCGCACAGAAGGGGCATTATTATCAGCTCTATACTGGGGCTTTTGAGTTGGATTAACACAAACACAGCACCCCCGTAGAACGGTTCTCCGGGGGTGGTTCTCCTGGTTTCTGTTTGTGCAGGTCATAGCGGTCGCTGTTGGTGTTGCGGTACTGCATCGGGGTCATACCGGTAAAGCGGCGGAAGGCGGCGGAAAAGGCGCTCTGGGAGGAGAATCCCAGCGATGCGGCGATCTCGGCGATCGGGAAATCCGAGAACACCAGAATGTTCTGCGCTGTCGTGATCCGCGCTTTCAGGATATAGGCCTTGAGCGGGATGTGCATTTCCTTCGCAAAGAGCTTGGACAGGTAGCTCGGGTTCAGGTTCTCGCGGGCGGCGGCGGCTTCGAGCGTCAGATGCTCGCCGAGGTTGTTGTAGATGAAATCCACCGTCCTGCGCACATGCAGTGAGATGCTGTCCGCCTTACGGATCTCCTGCATCCGGCCGGCATAGTCGAGCATCATCTCGCCGGTCAGCAGGATGACCTCCTCCGGCTGCGTACACTTGTCACAGCGGCGGATGTAGATGTCCGCGAGCGTATAGGCGACATTGTGGCTCATGCCGCCGTCGATGCAGACACGCGAAATGATACCCGTGCCGATCGCAAAATGATACTGGTTGTTGCGGAGGACATTATCGGACAGGACGCCCTTGCCCTCGTAGTAATGCACCTTGATGTCCTCGAAATTCTCGCGCACCTTCTCCACGCTGCCGTTGCGGATGTCGTCATAACGGGAAAACTCGCTCTGGATCTCCGTGCGCTTGAAGTTTTCCTCAATCTGCACGAACAGGCGGTAGTTCAGCTCCCGGTTGGTATTCATCGGCACTCCTCCCCTGCTGGTCTCTTTTCATAAGCATAGCATATTTTTGATAAAAAGTCAATGGATTTGATAGAAGAAAAGAGACTTTCCCGGTATAATAGTTGTAGTATCAAACAAAGGAGGGGTCGGCATGAAGGCTGCTACAGATCTGACACAGGGCAGTATTGTCAAGGTGATACTGTGCTTCTATTTTCCGATGCTGGCAACAGCAATGTTACAGCAGTTCTATTCCTTCGCGGATACAGTGATCGTCGGCAAGGGGCTTGGTGACAATGCGCTTGCGGCGGTCGGGAATATGTCCTCGCTGTGCTTTCTGATCGTCGGCTTCTCGATGGGGCTGGCAAACGGCTTTGCGGTGCTGATCGCACAGCATTTCGGTGAGAAGAATTATCCGAAGCTCCGCAGGACACTGTTCGCCATGATCCGGCTTGCCATCGCGCTGACAGCGATCCTGACAACGGCCAGCATCACCTATCTGCGGCCGGTGCTGATCCTGTTGCAGACGGACGCCATCATCATGCATGACAGCCTGCTCTATGGCTGGATCCTATTCGGCGGACTGCCCGCCACGATCGCCTACAACATGAGCGCCGGCATCCTGCGCTCGCTCGGAGACAGCCGCACGCCACTGCATGCGATCGTGCTGTCCTCCGTGCTGAATATCCTGCTCGACATCCTGTTCATCTTCGTGCTGCACACCGGTGTCGGCGGTGCGGCGGCAGCAACGATCCTGTCGCAGCTCGTGTCGGCGGCGGTATGCCTGCAAAAGCTGCGGGGGCTCGACTTCCTGAAGATCCGGCCGGAGGAAAGACATGCCGGCTTCCGGCTCTATTTCCGACTGCTGAAAAACGGCATCCCGATGGCGCTGATGAACTCCATCACCGCCGTAGGCTGCATGGTGGTGCAATACTATGTCAACGGTCTGGGCGTGGCGTTCACCTCGGCCTATTCGGCTTGCAGCAAGTACGACACCATGTTCATGCAACCTGCCTGCACGGCGGGATACACCATTTCCGCCTTTGCCGGACAGAATTACGGCGCTAAGAAATTCGACCGCATCCGCGAGGGGCTGCGGGTGTGCCTGTGCATTGCGGGGATCTCGTATCTGCTGCTCGGGTCGCTGATGTTCTTCCTGCCGGGGATGCTGGCAAAGCTGTTTCTGCACGGTGAGGAGCAGATCTCCTATGCAGTGCAGTTCCTGCCGATCTGCGGGTGCATGCTGTTCACGGTCGATATGCTGTTCGTGTACCGCAGCGCCGTTCAGGGCATGGGCTTCCCGCTCGTGCCGATGACCTCGGGCATCCTCGAGATGGCGTTCCGTATCAGTACGATCGTGCTGCTGATCGGCGAGCACGGCTTCCGGGCGACCGCGTATGCGGAGGTATGCGCCTGGTGCGGTGCGCTGACGCTGAATGCGCTGGCTTTCTACTTCATCTTCGCACGAGAAAAGCGCAAGGCCGGCCTGATCACAACTGCCAATACCAACTCTCTCTATCCTATCCCGAAAACACCCTGACAGATCGTCAGGGTGTTGAAGGGAGAACGGAATGAGGGTTTGACACATGACAGATACGCTCATATGGTAATACCCCCCTCACTTCCGGGAAGTGAGGGGGGATCTGTGTGTTACTTTTCAAAGAGCATCCGCTTCATGATGCCGAGGTCGAAGATGTCGATCACGCCGTCCGGGTAGAGATCGGCGGCTTGGTAGTCGGCGAGCCTGATCTCCGGGTCGGCTAAGAGCCATCTTTGCAGCGCTACCACATCCCGTGCATCCAGTACGCCGTCGCCGGTGACATCGCCTGCCACTTTGAGTACGGGCTGGGTCTCGGGTTCGGTCGGTTCTGTCTCAGGTTCGGTCGGTTCTGTCTCGGGCTCGGTCGGCTCTGTTTCGGGCTCGGTCGGGACGGTGCCGTCTGTCTTCATCACGAGCACCTCATCGAGGAAGAAATCGCATTTGTCGCCGTCTGTCTCGAAGTACAGGAGCGGGCTGCTGCCGCTCTTCATGACATAATCCGGACAGGAGAGCGTGATCCACTCACCGGTCTCGGCATCGGCTTCTGCAAAGGTGTCATAGACAGCCGTGCCGCCGTCGTCATACTGCATCGTCATCTTGAAATGCACGGGGCTGCCGGAATTCTGCTTGATCTTTGCCGAAATGCTCAGGTGCGTCCCCTCCGGGCAGCGCTTGCTGCTGAGCGAATAGGCGATGCCTGCCCAGTCTGCACCGCGGCTGCTTACGGATGCGGCAGCCGAGCCCTCGGCGTGTTCGCTCGTGGTGGTGTCCACGGTCGCGGTACCTCTCGACTTCCAGCCGGAAATGCCGTTCTCGAAGTCGGAATGCAAAATCTCCGGGTTCTCCGGGGCATCGGGGTCGCTCTGGGTGTCCAGATACTCCTCGATGACCTCAGCCCAGTACTTGCCCATCAGCTCATAGCCGGTGGCATCCGGGTGGAGATTATCGCTCTGCATGTGCGCCATGCCGCCCAGACAGCTATGGACATCTGCAAACTGCACATTGTCATCATAGGACTCGGCGACCTTCTGGACAACGGCGTTGTAGTTTTTAACACGGGTCTCATTGCCGCCGTATGCCGTGAAGTCCGGGATGGAGCCCATGAAGACCACACCGCCCTCCGGCATGTTTTCGAGGATGTAGTCCACGAGCGTGTGGAGATCCTGCTCGCAGGCGGTCAGGTCACGGTTGGCGGTCATATCATTCGTGCCGATGATGAGCAGGACGATGTCCGGCTGGGCATTCTTCACGGCATCCTTGCTCTGGAGCTTTTCAAGCAGACCGTTCTCGCCCCAGCTCGGGATGGGGTACTGCTGCTTGATGGTGAAGCCGCTGTAGCCAGCGTGGTTGTTGTCATACTCCACGGTCTGGCCGTTATAGTTGAAGGTGGCGGAGTTGCTGCCCTCCGGGCCTACCATATCGAACTCGATGCCCTTCGATTTCAGCGCCTGGTCGAGGAACTTCCGGTAGCCGCCGTCCATGCCCGGACCGTAGCCGAAGGTGATGGAGTCGCCGATCGGCATGATGTTGACCTGGTCGGCTGCCACGGTCTCAAGGGGCGGCGCGTACCATCCCGCTGAAACAAGCGCTGTAAGTGTCATCGCTGAAGCTGTCAGGATCGCTTTGATTCTTTTCATACTGATTCCTCCCTATCAAAATTCCCTATCACATTTTGACGCGGCACATGGCTGCCCGTCATTGGTTTGTAGTTATAGTATATAATACATACGGCGATTTGTCAAGACGTTTTATCGGATTTCCTACGAAAATCCACATAAAGCAAAGGAGCACCCGGTGCGGTTCAGGTGCTCCCCTGCTCTTTCAGGGCATTCAGGTTCTGTTCTTTTTCAAAGAAGGCTTTCCGGAGCTGTTCATATTCCGCATCGGTGCAGACAGCTCTGCACTGCGGAGCGAAGGACAGCGTGACAGCAAAGCATTCCTGCATGTTGGCGCAGGGATAGTCCGGGCATTCTGCGCAGGTCGTGATCCCCTTCTCTGCACAGCAGCAGGCCACGCGATACCTGCACCAGTTTTCCGGCCGACAGCCCGTGCAGGCAATCTCCTCATTGGAAACGACCGTCTCCCGGTAGCCGATCTTCTGCCAGAGCTCGGCGGTGTGATGCAACTCCGCTACGGTCTTTTCATACGGCGGCGCCGTATATCTCGGACATGCCGCGCAGTCGTTCCCGCAGGCGGCGATGATCTGTCCCATAGGCAGCTCCTCTCTTCAAACAGTGATCTCGATCAGATTCCCCTCGATGACAGCGATACAGCTTTCGTAATAGCCGTCACCGGTCGTCCGGGGGCCGCTGGTGATCTGATAGCCGGCCTGCCGCAGCGTTTCGGTGAGGGCGTCCACCTGCTCCTTGCTGCCGACGGAAAAGGCGATGTGCGCATAGCCGGTGCGGTCGGGGTGCTTGGCATCGTCATGCAGATCCGGCTTGTGCATCAGCTCCAGCCTTGCGCCGTCGTCAAACGTGATGAAGTAGGAGCGGAAGCCCGTCCGGGGATTCCGGTAGCCGGCGTTGGAATGCCCGCCGAGATAGGTCACGAAGAAATCCCGCGCCTTTTCAAGGTCGCTCACATACATTGCGATGTGTTCGATACGCATACTGTCCTCCTGCGGCGGTTCAGCGGAACCATTTGTCGGCGATCGTCGGCTGCGGATAGCCCCAGTCCTCCGGGACGGCACGGGCTGTCCGGATGAAGCCGTTCTTTTCCAGCACCCTTGCGGAGGCGTGGTTCTCGATCATCGTGCTGGCGGTGATGATATCGGTATCGGTCTGCTCAAACAGATAGCCGACCATGAGCGCGACGGCCGCGGTCGCGATGCCGCTGCCCCAGCGATCCTGCCGCAGCCGGTAGCCGATGCAGGTCTTGCGCAGGCTGTCCTTGAAGCCGTAGAACTCCGCAAGGCCGCAGAATGTCGCGTCCGCGTTCCGCTCGACGGCCAGGATCAGGCTCTCCTTGGCGGCAAAGCACTGGCCGTAGAGCTCGTCGAGCATCCGGTCAAGGTCGTCGTACTGCTGCTCGAACAGAAAGGTCGGCAGATATTGGTAGACGCGCGCATCCGCGGTCATCTCCCGCAGCGATGGCAGATCGGACGTGCTCAGCCGCCGGAGCGTGATCTGTTCGCCGCGCAGATACGGGATCTCGTCGAATAGTTTTTTCATTGCGTTTCACCACCGTTTTCCAGTATTGTGGCTGTATCCGGGGATACGACTTTGTTGCTTTTAGTATAGCACATTATCGGGGGGCTGTCAATGCGAAGCTGCTGCCCCTTGCGGAACAGCAGCTTTCTTTCGTGGATGTCAGCTCTGGGCTTTCATGGCACGCTTCTTCTCGTACATGCGCTCGTCGGCAAGCTTTTCGGCGGCCTCGAGCATGTCGGCCTGCGTGGTGTAGTGCGCATAGCCATAGGCGATCTGGAGCGGAACAGGCGGTCTGGTCTCAGCATTGTAGGCAGCGGCGGCCTTCTCCATCCGGGCAAGCGCCTGCTCGACCTCGGGGATGCCGCCCTTCTCTGCGATGACAATGAACTCATCGCCGCCGGTGCGGAAGGCGGTACCGATCGCTGCAAAGCTGTCGCGGATGATGTTGGCGGCGGTGATGATGTGGCGGTCGCCCTCGGCGTGGCCGTAGACATCATTGACCTTCTTCAGGAAGTTGATGTCGAGCTGGACGACGGTGCAGTCGGTGTGATTGCGGCGGATCTCGTCCTCTTTATCATGGAAGGCAGCACGATTGGCAAGCTCGGTCAGGCCGTCGGTGTAGGCCATCTTCTTCATCAGCTCGGCTCTCCCCTGCTCCACGGCAAGGCGTGTTCTCTCGCGCATGAGGTGCATGCCCATCAGCACAATGAAGATCAGGACGCCCACTCTTGTGAACAGGCTGGTGCCAAAGAGACTGTCCGGGAAAATGATGAAGCGCAGCAGGTCGATCGCAACGCCGATCACGGCGGCGGTCATGCCGATGACGGTGGTGTGGAGGAAGCGCTCGTCGATCGTCTTGCGGCGGACGGCTCTCACCATGAGGTAGATCGTCATGCCCATGGCAATGGCGATGTTGATGTGCGAGAACGGCAGCATCTGGCGGATGTCGCTGATGCCAAGGATGGAAAGCGTCATCGTCAGGGCAAAATTGATGCCTGTGAGGATCAGCAGCACCGGCACGAGGATCGACTTGCGGTAGTTGGTGGCGCTGGCCATGAAGGAGACCGGCAGAAAGGCAATGAACATCAGGCAGAGGTAAGTAACGAAGCGCACGATCTCGGGGTGCTGGGTGAACACCTGTAGGATCAGCGTGTCATTCGCCGACCAGAGACCGACCAAGATCGCAAATGCGCCGAGAGAGTAGAAGTTGACTGTGTTCTGCA
>JAGADP010000152.1 GCA_017828885.1 Oscillospiraceae bacterium
GGAGGCGCAGTGATGCTGGATCTGTTGCTGCATATCGAAATGCGCCTGAACTACTGGCGCAGCGCCCTGAAACGTGCCGAAGGACGCTATCACAGCGCCGCACAGTCCGTGGACGAGCGGCAGCGTCAGGGGCATCTCGCCGAGTGCCGGAAGTGCTCGGCGGTGATCCGGGAGCTGGAGATGCTGCGAGAGGAGGTCGCGGAGCGTGGCGAAAAAAATTGACGCCGAGCTGCGGGAGCAGATCTGCGAAGAGTACCTCGCAGACCCCACGGTCAGGTTCCTGGATCTTGCACGGAAGTATAAGGTCAGCGAAAGCTCGGTGCAGCGGTTTGTCGCCGATCTGGTCAAGGCTGGCAAGTGCGTGAAGCCTGATCGGAGATGGAAACCCCCGAAACGCAACCCAGACGGCTCTGAGGGTATCACCGAAGCCGAGATGGACGTCAAGCACGAGGAGCGCATGAAGGCGCAGAACGAGGAGCGGCATCCCCGCACATCCGACTGGATGGATCACATCACACCGATCCACCAGCGCAAGATGGCGTTGGAGAACGCCATCGAGCACAAGCAGGCGGAGCTGGAGAAGGCAAAGCGGGAGTACAGGGACTTCCTGGCGACGCTGCGGCAGTTGTTGGAGGAGACGGTATGAAGAGAGGCATCAGCATCGAGTACGACAAGCACAAGGACTGCTACAACATCAAAAAGAAGCGTGGCACGCTGACGCTCGAGGAGATCCAGCAGGCGCTCAATGAGCACCACGGCGAGGATCAGTTCTTCATCTTCTTCGACACGAACAACAGCTTCTACGATGATCAGGGCGTATGGATCGATGTAGCGCCGAAGGGCGACTGCGTGAAGGCTTATACCTACGATACAGTCAAGAGAATGTTCGGGGAGGTGAAGCAATGAAAGCACTACTCATCAACAATTACAGCCTCGAGGAGATCGAGGTGGAGAACACGCTCGAAGCCTTGCAGAAGATCGTCGGCGGGTACATCGAGACCATCACACTCACGCAGGAGAAGGCTGTGATGATCGTCAACGAGGAGGGCTGGCTGCTTGGCTTTGGTCTCAATCCGGTAGCGACATTGATCGCAGGACACGAGATCGCGGGTCCCGCTCTGATCGTGGGCGTGTTTGAAGATAAGTTTATCAACATCCCGAAGGGACTCGCCAAGCGGATCTGGATGAAATTCGGATAAAAGAAAGCACCTGACCGGATACCCGGTACAGGCGCACAGAAAAACGACTATGTTCATTATACACGAACGGAAAGGAAAAGTCAATGGATTTAGAGAAATATTTCAGTGCCGCCGGCATCACCGGCAAGGTGCAGAAAGCCATCGCCGCCGACACTGCCAAGGCGCTCCTCAGCTTCTGCGGGCAGGAGCCGGAATTTGCACAGGCCATCGAGCAGTCAGGCAAGAGCTTTCAGGCGTGCCTTGACCATGTGGCAAAGGGCGTGGGGACGAGCCTGTCCGACTTCCAGGCCTACAGCAAGGCGGTCGAGTTCTATTTCCCCGGTGCTAAGGTCATCTTCCAGATGCGCATAGATCTGGTGGGGAATGCGGACAAGCCGGAAGAGCATGTCAAGCCCCTGACCGTCAGCTTTGACAGCCTGCTCGATTTCTGAGGTGCGCCATGAGGAATGAACGAAAAACGGCGCTGCTCACACTTTTCCCGGATGTGCCGGGGCAGATCGTTCCGCTGATGCGGGACGGCAAGGGTGCGAACAATTACACTGTACTGCTGACCCGTGGCAAGGAGCTGTTTGCCCGGTGCTTTCATCGCTATTCTGACGGCAGGATCGAGGAGCGGCAGCGCTATGTATTTGCAAAGGACGGCTGCTTTCGTGCCGGCTCCGATGACGGGCGTACCTGGACGATCCGGAGAGAATTCCGGGAGCCTTTATTCTGCAAGACGAGCTACGGCTACAGCTTTGACAACAGCTACAAGCTACTGAATGCCGATGCATGGCGGGATTCCGACATGCGCTACAGCGAGCTCGACTGCTACACCGGAGCTGCACCGCTGGAATATCTGCACCTGTACTGCCGGCATCCGAATATCGAATATCTCATGAAGCAGGGCTATGCTTCTGCCATCTCGGACGATCATCATTATATGTGGTACGGTCAGCAAAAAATAGTGACCCGTGTGGATCCGCATGTAGATCTGCGGACAAACAATCTGCTGAAAATGCTCGGTCTGAACCGGGCAGAGTTCAGACTGCTGCACGGTCATGAATGCCAGTACATTCCCTATCTGCTCTGGCGTGAGCGGATGCCTGGTGCCAGACCGGAGGATCTGCTGCTACTTGCTCGGGTATTCCGGGAGGATCACGGGACACTGGATCTGTTTGTGACAGCGACCGGGCTGCGGCCTGCGCGTCTTGCACGGTATCTGCTCGAGCATGATGTGAGCCTGTACGATTACGGGGATCATATCAGGCTGTGCCGTAGGCTCGGGTATGACATGCGGGACACGGCACTTTCTATGCCGCATGATTTTGCGGCACTCCACACACGCATTTCCGATCTTGCGGAATACCAAGAAAACGAAGCAAATTACAAAGCGTTTGCATCACGGCTTGCGGAGCGAGCGACACTGGAATATGCATCCGGCAGTCTGCTGATCCGGCAGCCGCAGCATCTGAGCGACATCATCCGGGAGGGCAAGATCCTGCATCACTGCGTCGGCGGCTATGCAGCACGCCATGCAAATGGCAAACTGCACATCCTGTTCATCAGGAAAACCGATGCGCCGGACGTGCCATACTACACGATGGAGCTGTCCACAGAGGGCGAGATCGTGCAGGTGCGTGGACTGCGGAACTGTTACCCGCCGGAGGATGTCAGAACACTCATTGAGGCGTACAAGCAGTATATCAGGCCGCTGTTTGAAAATAAGCGGCAGAAAGTGAGGATAACAGCATGAGTGAAAATATCATCGTCAGTGCAGACTACACCCGCGCCGTCGCCCTGACCCGCAGCATCATCGCCAACGCCCAGGCAGCGCAGCAGTCGCTGTATGAGGTTTGCAAGGGGCTCAAGGAGATGCGCGACGGCAAGCTCTACAAGGAGCTGGGGTATCAGAATTTTGAGGAATATGCCGAGAATGAAGTTGGAATAGGGCGCAGACATGCTTATAGATATATGTCTATTGCAGAAGGACTTGAACCTGATTTTGTGACATCAATGTCACAAATCGGAACTACCAAACTCGCCCTCCTCGCCAAGCTCGACGAACCCACCCGTGAAGCCGTCACCGAGGCAGTCGATGTGGAGAATGCTACTGTGAAGGAGCTCCGGGAGCAGATCGCCGCTCTGACTGCCGAACGTGACGAGAACGAGCATGCCGCCGAGCTGCTGTCTGCGGAGCTGGACGACACGAAGGAAAAGCTTGCATCGAAGGACAAGCAATTCCAAGCCGCCCTCGACTCCAAGGAAGCCCAGCTCAAAGCCGCGAAGGAATCCGGCGAGAAGTCCCTCAGCGACTGCAAGACCTACCTCAACGGCAGGATCCACGAGATGGAAGCCCGCATTCAGGAGCTGGAGAGCATGCCGGTGCAGCACGACCTGACGGATGCCGATGCCGCCGCCGAGATCGCCCGTCTGAAACGGGAGCTGGAGGACGAACAGCTCCGGTACACGGTGCTCGAAGGCTCTGCCAAAGCAAGAGCACGGAAAGCCGCTGACGAAGTGCGGGAGGAGTACGAGAAGCGCATTGCGGAGCTGACTGCCGAAAAGCCCGAAGCTGTGCCGGATACCAAGGCGGTTTTCAAGGCGTATCTGGCGAATGCCGCCGATGCTTTGACCCGGCTCATGACGTATCTGGAGGGCATCAAGGGCGATGACAACATGGCGCTGTATGTCTCCAAGGTGGACGGCATTGTGGAAATGACGCAGACTCGGAGGAATGCCCTGTGATCCTCGCCGACCCGCAGAACCGGGAGGAATGGCTGAAAGAACGGACGCAGGGCATCGGAGGGAGCGATGCGGGCTGCATCGTGGGAGCAAATCCATGGAAATCGGCGCGGCAGCTCTGGCGGGAGAAATCCGGCATCGTGCAGGCAGACGACATCTCCGGCAAGCCCGCCGTGCAGTTCGGCAAGGAAGCAGAGCAGCACTTGCGGGCGCTCTTCCTGCTGACCTACCCGGAATACTCCTGCGAATATCACGAGTTCAGGATGTATGCCAATGACCGGCTTCCGTTCATCTTCGCCACCCTCGACGGGGAGCTGACCGATTTGGACGGGCGGCGCGGAATCCTCGAAATCAAGACCACGACCATCCAGCAGGCAAAGCAATGGTTCGAGTGGGACGGCTGCATTCCGCAGCATTACTACATCCAGATCCTGCATCAATTTCTTGCCTGTGAGTGGGCAGTTTATGCAGAATTGTTCGCACATATCCGCTATCAGAAAGGTGACGAAACCCGCGCAGCCCTGAGGAAATATCACATTGAGAGAAGTGAAATTGTTCCTGATTTGAAATTGCTGGAGCAGCGGGAAATACAGTTCTACAAGCACTGGCAGGACGGCACAGAACCGCCGTATATACTGCCGGAAATATAGGAGGTATCTATGGAATTTATCGCAAAAATCCCCGACAATCTGCCGGAGATCATCGAGAACAACGGCGAGGAGGTCAAGGCGTGGCTGGCAGAGGTCATGCAGAAGTATGACGGGCTTGTGGTCACGCCGGAGAGCATCCGCTCCGCAAAAGACGACAAAGCCAAGCTGAACAAGCTCCGCACCGCACTGGAGGAGCGCCGGAAGGAGGTCAAGCGCGATTATCTTGCGCCGTACATGGCATTCGAGGAGAAGTACAAGGAGCTGCTGGCGCTCATCGACAAGCCGATCAGCTCCATCGACATGCAGATCAAGGCGCTCGATGAGCAGGAGCAGAACGAGAAGTACACCCGCCTGAAAGCCTATTTTGACGACTGCATGGCATCCTCTCTGAATGTGCCGGTCAACGTGATTTTCGACCGTATCCTCAACCCGAAGTGGAAAAACAAGACCATGAAGGAGGACGCGCTCCGGCAGGAGATCTATGACACGCTGTGCCGCATCAAGGCAGAGGTGGACGAGCTGAACAGCTACTACACCGGCAGCCCGCATTACACCGCCATCATGGACTGCTACATGCAGGGCTATGACAAGGCATGTGCGCTTGCCTATGCTGCCGCCCTGATCCAGCAGGAACAGCGTCAGAGAGCCGCCCAGCAAGCGCACAGAGAGCCGGAACCTACACCCCCTCCAGTGTATGAGCCGACACCGGAACCGCCCGTACAGGAGCCGGTACAGGCGCAGAACGAGCCAAAGATCACCGGCACCTTCCGCGTGACCGGCACAAAACAGCAGATCATTGCCCTGCGGGATTTCCTGCGGGCGAATCAGATCGCATTTGAAATTGTAAAGGAGAAGTAATCATGGCAGTCAAGAATCAGTTACAGCCTGCACAGCAGCAGATGCAGGTGCAGAAGCCCGAAGCCGTCAGCTACAAGGTCGGCGGCATCGACATCCATCTCGACCCGGACACCGTTGTGAACTACCTTGTTTCCGGCGATCCGAACACCGTCACCTTGCAGGAGATCGTGCTGTTCATGCAGCTCTGCAAGGCGCAGGGGCTGAACCCGTTCACGCGGGAAGCCTACCTCGTCAAGTACAAAAGCGACAGCCCCGCGCAGGTCATTGTCGGCAAGGGAGCATTTGAAAAGCGTGCAGTTCGCTGCCAGAGATTCCGCGGATTTGAAGCAGGTGTCATCGTCCGCAGGCAGGACGGCGGCATCGACTGGCGCACCGGCACATTTCTGCTGCCGGAGGAACAGCTTGTCGGGGGCTGGGCGCGGGTCTATGTGGACGGCTTCGACAAACCGGTAGAAGCGGCGGTGTCGCTGAAGGAGTACAACACCGGCAAGTCCGTCTGGGCTGCGGCGCCCGCGACGTGCTGGGAGAACTCATCAGCGCCGTGGACATCGTGTCCTACCGGGAACTCATCCCGCGCATGAACGACATCTTCATCAAAC
>JAGADP010000020.1 GCA_017828885.1 Oscillospiraceae bacterium
GCAGCCCTACACCCATCCGGGGCCTGCCGTCGAGCGGACGGTCATTCCGGATGAGGAGGAAGCGGACTCCGGATCGTCCTCCCGGAAGAAGCGTTCCGCGACGGATCCGACTTCCGAGGATACGACCGGAACAGACACAACAGAGCCAACAACAGAGCCGCCGACCGAGATCAGCTTTCCCATTGACCTCAATACGGCGGATGCGGCGGCATTGGAGCAGATCCCCGGCATCGGGGAGGTCACGGCTGCGGCGATCATCGCCTACCGGGACGAGCACGGAGGCTTCCGGAACAGGGAAGAGCTGCTGCGGATCCATGGCATCGGCGAAAAGCGCTATGCGGAGCTGCTCGACTACCTCTATCTGACGGATGAACAGCCGCTTCCCACCGAGGAAACGGAGACGGTGAAGCCTACGCAGGACGATCCGCCGGAAAAGCCTGCCAAACCAGCCCCCAAACCCGAGCCAGAGCCCACGGAGCCGCCTGTCATCAATCTTAACACGGCGACCAAGGAGCAGCTCATGCTGCTGCCGGGGTGTACGGAGGAGCTGGCGGATGCGATCCTAAAAATGCGGGACGAGCTGATCCACACGTTCCGGACGGTACTCGAGATCACGATGGCAGAGGGCGTGACCACGTCTCTTTACAAATCATGGGAGCCGTATTTAGCCGTGGACGATGCCGGAAACAAGGAACTACCTCAGCCGGAGCCATGAGCTCCGGCTTTTCGGCATTTCTATTGACTATTAAATTTATAGGAAATATAGGATTGACAAACCGTGATAGTTGTGCTATAATAAGACAGAACCCAAACCATCATGACGGAAAGGAGAAACTCTATGACACTGCAACAGCTACATTATACCATCACCATCTCCGAGTGCGGCTCGATGAACAAGGCTGCGGAGATCCTCTATATCGCGCAGCCCTCGCTGACGAGCGCCGTCAAGGAGCTCGAAAAGGAGCTGGGCATCACGATCTTTCACCGCTCCGGCAAGGGCGTGACACTGACGGCGGACGGCGCGGAGTTCCTTGCCTATGCGCGGCAGGTCTACCAGCAGTACGAGACCTTGCAGGAGCGCTATGTGAGCGGGCACTCGCGGAAGAAGTTCGGCGTCTCGACGCAGCACTATTCCTTCGCAGTACAGGCGTTTATCGACCTTGTGCAGGATTTCAATACCCACGATTACGAGTTCGCCATCCGGGAGACAAAGACCGCGAACGTCATCGAGGATGTGACGACGCTCCGCAGCGAGATCGGCATCCTCTACCTCAGCGATTTCAACCGCCAGATGATCGGTCGCATCCTGCAAACGCAGCACCTGAAATTCCACAAGTTGATCGAGTGCGAGGTATTTGCCTATTTAGCGGACAATCATCCGCTGGCAGGGAAGAAGAGCGTTACCATCGAGGAGCTTTCTGAATACCCGTGCCTGACCTTCGAGCAGGGTGATAAGAGCTCGCTCTACTATGCCGAGGAGATCATCAGCACGGCGGATTTTGCACGGGTCATCAAGGCATCCGACCGCTCCACGATGCTGAATCTGATGACGGGCTTGCAGGGCTACACGTTCTGCTCCGGCATCATCTGCGGCGAGCTCAACGGCGACGGCTACACGGCCGTGCCCATCGCGGACGAGACCGGTATCATGGAAATCGGCTATATCACGAAGAAAAATGTGATCCTTAGCGAAATGGGCGATATCTACATCCAGAAGCTCATTGCGTATCTCAGCCAGCAGAATAGCTGAAATAACCCCTCCGCAGCCGATGCGGAGGGGGTTTCTATGCATTCATGATGCAAAAATCACGGCAGCCGGAGCTGCCGTGATTTGTTGTGTTTAGAATCAGATGATTACTTAACCGGGAAGGACTCGAGGATCTCTACAACATACTTCAGGATGTTGAGGGAGTCAACCTCGTCAACAACGCCGTTGTCATCAACATCAGCGTTGATCTTGCCCTGTGCAGTGAGCGGCTCACCAACCATCAGGTTCTTGTTCAGCGTGATAACGTCGATGATGTCAACCTTGCCGTTGCAGTCAACATCGCCGTAATCCTTCTTACCGGTGGTCGGCTCCTCAGTCGGCTCATCGGTCGGCTCAGTCGGCTCATCGGTCGGCTCAGTAGGATTCTCAGCAGAGGTCTCGCCCGGCTTCATATCCGGATACAGCTCTGCCATAACGCCCATAGCAACCATGCAGTCACCAGCGTGCCAGAATCTGTGGTAGTTCAGCTCAACGTCAGCAACGTTCTCGAACTTCTCGAGCTCTGCCTTACCGCCGTCATCGGATGCGGAGTAGTTGTTGGACCACTTAGCACCGTTAGCAACGTCCTTATCATAAGCTTCTCTCAGCTTCTTAACAAGAGCGATAGCCTCATCGGAAGTCTTGACACCAGCGCACTTGGAGGAATCCTCGTACATGCTGCGGATATCGAGGAAGTTGATACCGTTCTTGATCGCATCGCCGTTCGGCATCTCGCCGTCGAAGTCCTCAGGTACCCATACAGGCTGGCTGAAGAAACGTGCGAGAGAACCGTTGTGGTCAGGTCTGGACATACCGAGGTCATCACGGCCGAGCTCCCACTGACGATCGAGCAGCTCGTGAGCCAGGTACAGAGATACCTTCGGCAGATCTGCATCGCCTGCAGAATAGGTCTTGGAACCGCCCTTGCTTACGCCGTCGATACCGCTCTTGTATGCGCCACCTACGGAATCCTCGGTGTAGCCAGCGATGTCAGCAGTCTTGGCACCCTTAGCCTTAGCATAGTAGATCAGGGTGTTGGTCAGAGAAGATACGCAGCCGAGGTCGGTGTTGCCGTAGCCGGTGATCTTGCAGGTCAGACCGCTGTTGTCGGACTGCTTGCCGGACCACTTGTCAGGCTGACCGCTCCAGTCGAGGTTGGACGGGATGTAGAAGTCGCCGTTCTCGGTCAGTACAGTGTTGCTTACGAACCAAGCTACCCACTTGTCGAGGATCTTCTCGAGAGCCTTGTCCATGTTCTCGCCGCCAGGAGTTACCAGAGAACCGTTGCCGTCCTCGAGGCACCAGTAGTACAGCTCAGCCAGACGCTGAACAGCCCATACCTGGTTACCGATCCAGTGGTTGGAACCCGGGTCAGCATATACCGGGTGCTCTACGTACATCATACCATTGAAGGTAGATACACCAGACGGATAGGCCTCATAACGACCCTTATAGGAGTTGGTAGCACCGCCGGCGATCGGGCCGTCAGCAGACTGCAGCCACTGATAGAACTCGAGCTGAGTCTTCAGGGAAGTGGTGTAGTCTTCCTTAGCGCCAGAAGCCTTCATAGCGAGCTTGGACTCAGTTACCAGAGCGTAAGCTGCCAGCGGGTTCTGATAGAACTCATGAGCATGAGAGCAGCCGATCTGCCAGATCCAGCTATCAGTACCGTTGTGAGCGCCGCCCCAGGAGGTGTACCAGTTCATCAGGTAATGCTTACCCTTGTCAGAACCGCCGTTGCTCCAGGAAGTGTTCTCACCGATCTCCTGATAGTACTTATCATACATGTTGTTACGGCACTCGTCACCCATCTTACCAGCGAGAGCATTAACGGAAGAATCGTCAACGCCCCACTTGATGGAGTCGAATACTGCCTGGATCGCACGATCCTCAGCGTCAGGAGCGTTGGTGTAAGCGTACTGCTTAGCTACCTGAGAGTCTCTGTTGAAGATACCCTTCATACCACGGGTACCCTTCATACCATACTCAAGCTCTTCTACGCACGGATGCGGAACAGTCTCCCAGCAGGACTCCTGCTCACCACGCTGGAAGGTGTTGATGAAGGTGAACTCGGTACCCTTGCCGAAGCCGTACCAGTTCTCAACGTCGCCCAGCCAGTGCATCAGGTACAGACCCTTCTCACCGGAGTATGCGGAAGTGAACTTGCTGTAGATCGGGTTGGAAGCAGTCTTGTCAGGCTCGGATGCCCACTCGCCCGGGCACTGCTGCGGAAGATCATACTCACCGCAGTACTGAGCGCTTACGGTGCCGCCGCTCCAGAAGTTGTCCTGTACGGTCGGGATCATAGCTTCCAGAGTCTTCCAAGCCTTTGCCAGGTCATTGGTGTTGGTAACAGACTTGCTTACCTGATCGCTGTGGTTTGCAGCGATGTTGTCTCTCATTGCTGCCATCCATACGATGTAGGACATAGCCTCGGAAGTTGTCTCATGACCGTAGTCAGGAGCCTCGATGATAACTTCTTCTCTTGCATGGAACGGGATACCAAAGGAAGAACCGTTGGTATTCTCAGACAGGTAGCCGTTTGCCTGACCATTGGTGATAACATCATCATAGTAGGACAGGTAACGCTCTGCATAAGTAGAATCACCGAAAACCTCAGTCTTGGTTCTGCGGGTCGCTGCAGATGCAGAGATGGTTGCTGTCATTGCGCTTGCAGTCATAGCTGCTGCCATGATCGCAGCAAGTACAGCTTTGCTCTTCTTGAAATGCATTTGTAATTTCCCCTCTCGTTGAATTTAGATTTGCGGATCGCTCCGCAGGCTTTGCAGGTCGCCCTGCTCTTACACGCTGAACAGAAAAACGCGCTACGGGAGGCCGCAGTGCACAGCACACCCATGAGCTATGGTTTTTCACAATTTATTATACTCAATCCTGAATTCTTTGTCAATAGTTTGCGAAGATTCCGGCTGCCTTTTCCGTTTTTTTCGGCGGATTCCATATAGCGGGAGTTCTCTTTTTGGGTATATTGACGATGCGATTTTACAGTTTTTTCACGTCCCCTTCATCACTTTTCTCAGAATCCACCACAATTCTTACATATTTTCAGCAAATCCACCGCATTTGTTCACACGTTCGCCACATACAGATGCTATGCTATGGAAGGTACTCGCGGCAAAAGCTGCCTGACATCCGGGAAAACAGGGGAAACTTAGTCGTTTTCTGCTCTGTTTCACATCTGATTCATATTTCGTTCATCTCACGTTCATTATTGTATGGCATACTATATATAACTGTCCTGAGAGGGAGGACGGTATCATAAAGAGGAAAGGGTGAAGATCCTGTATGGTCGAGATCAAGAATCTGACAAAATATTACGGGCACAACGCTGCCGTCAAGGGGATCAGCTTTGAGATCCGTGACGGAGAGATCCTGGGGTTCCTCGGGCCGAACGGCGCGGGAAAGTCCACGACAATGAACATGATCGCCGGCTATCTGCCGTCTACATGGGGCACTGTCAAGGTCAACGGCTTCGACATCACCGAGCAGGCCTCCGACGCCAAGAAGTGCATCGGCTACCTCCCGGAGATCCCGCCGGTCTATCCGGATATGCGGGTGGAGGAGTATCTGCGCTTCTGCGCGGGTCTGAAGGGCGTGAAGCGCGCTGACATCAAAAACCAGATCGAATCCGCAATGGAGCGCCTGAGCATCACGGACATGCGCCGCCGTCTCATCCGCAACCTGTCCAAGGGCTACAAGCAGCGTGTCGGCTTCGCGCAGGCATTGCTCGGCGATCCGAAGGTGCTCATCCTCGATGAGCCGACGGTCGGCCTTGACCCGGCACAGGTCAGCGAGGTACGTGCGCTCATCCGTGAGCTGGGCAAGGATCATTCCGTCATTTTCAGCTCGCATATCCTGGCGGAGATCAGCGCCGTCTGTGAGCGCGTTGTCATCATCAACAAGGGCGAGATCCTGGCGGTCGATTCCATCGAGAACCTCGAGCGCAGCCTGATGGCGGATACGCGCCTTAACCTCACGCTCGAGGGCGACAAGAAGCTGGCGATCCGCCTGCTCAAGGACATCCGCGGCGTGGGTGAGATCACGAATATCAATGAGAGCGGCGACAACCGCTTCTCCTGCGAGGTCGAGCTGCAAAGCGAGGATGTCCGCAGCGAGATCATGTCCGTGCTGGTTGCCAACAAGATCAGCATCGTGGAGATGTCCATGGCAAAGCTCACACTGGAGCAGGTGTTCCTCAAGATCACTGCACAGGGCAAAAAAGGCTCTACGCTGGAGGATCTCCTCAACGAAACGCCCGAGCAGCCTGCTGCTGCGGAGCAAGAATAGGAGGCCGCCATGTTTGCACTTTATAAAAAGGAATTACAATCCTTCTTCTTTTCGCCGTTCGCTTACGTACTGGCATCGCTGTTCATGTTCATCTTCTCGGTGAGCTTCATCAGCGCCATTGCCGATCTGTCCGGCATGAATACCCTGAAATTCTCGTTCCCGAACATCTTCTACAACAACTTCTTCTACTTCATCTTCATCATCCCGATCCTGACGATGCGTTCCTTCGCCGATGAGCGTCGGGGCGGCACGGAGGTACTGCTCCTGTCGAGCCCGCTCTCCGTTCCGAAGATCGTGCTGGCAAAGTTCTTCTCCATCGTCACGATCTATCTGTTCATGATCCTGACCACGCTCTTCTTCCCGATCTACATCGCAGGTCACGGTGTGGTGCAGTGGTCGGCACTGATCTGCGCTTACCTGGGCTTCTTCCTGTGGGGTCTGGTCTGCATTGCAGTGGGTATGCTGCTCTCCCAGCTCACGGGCAACGCCATTATCGCTGCCATCATCGGTGAGATCATCATGGAGGGTCTGCTGTTCCTTGACCTGTTCGGTGCCACCGCACTGGTCAATGCCTATCCGCGGCTCAATTCGGTCATCACCTGGTTCTCCATGCAGCGCCGCTTCCTGTACTTCTCGCAGGGCATGTTCCGGCTCGAGGATCTTGTATTCTTCCTGAGCCTGACGGCCGTTGTGGTCTGCTGGAACATCATCGCCATCGAGAAGCGCCGCTATAGCCGCAGCTAAGGAGGGATAGACATGGCAGAGAATAAAAAGCCGGAGAAAACATCGGCCAAAAAGCCGGTGAAGGCTTCGGCAGTCAACCAGAAAAACAAGAAAACGATGCGCTCCACGGCCTTTGCTGCACTGCTTGCAGCACTGGTGCTGGCAATTGCGATCCCGCTCAACCTGCTGGCAAGCCGTCTGGATGTCGTATGGGATATGACGCCCTCGAAGATGTACGAGCTGACGGACACGACCAAGAATTACCTGTCAAAGCTTGACAAGCAGGTGGATTTCTACTTCCTGATGGATATGGACGTGCTCGCCACGGATACCCAGAGCATGGCGCTGTATCATTCGTTGCAGGAATATGCTTCCTATGACAAGATCAACTTCGTGGACTTCGAGCCGGACGCCGATCCGGAGCTGACCACGAAGCTCCAGAACGAGGGCGGCTTCCGCCTCAGCCGCGGTGACATGGTCATCTGCTGCGAGGACAGAAGCAAGCACATCCTCAGCAACACCATGTACAAGGACAACTACACCACCGACGAGAACGGTAATTCCGTGCATGATTCCGCCTTCTTCACCGGCGAGAACATCATCACCGGCGCCATTGATGCCGTTGCGAGCGGCCGCGATACGATGATCTACTTTGTCGGCGGCCACGGCGAAAAGACGATCGAGGGCAATTACACCAAGCTCTGCGAGAATCTGACGAACCGCAACTACTCCACCGCTTCGCTCGACCTCTCAATGTCCGAGACAGTCCCGGACAATGCGGCGCTCCTGATCTTTGCAGCCCCGCAGCAGGACATCACCAATGACGAGCTGCGCAAGCTCAACGCCTACCTCGACCAGGGTGGCAACATCTGCTTCTGGATGTCCCCGAACGAGGAGACTGTCCGCTACAAGAACTTCGAGTCGATCTTCGAGTCCTTCGGTCTGGCGATGGATTATGACATCGTGGCTGAGACGGACAATTCCCTCCACATCGACGGCGACCCATACACCTTCCGGTGCAACGTGGTCGGCAACGAGGAGGGCATCGACCTGACCTCCGGCCTGCTGGACTATGTGGAGGCAGGCGTGATCCCGTATATGACCCGCACCCGCAGCTTCTACCAGCTCCTCGGCAGCTCCGGCACAACGGATAATACCGTTACCTCCGGTTCTCTGCTCCAGACTGTTGCCAATTCCACGGACGAGCTTGGCAATGCCATGTCCTCGGCTGTCGGCGAGGTCTGCGGCGGCGACAGCCCCTCTGCACAGGACATCGAGGGACAGGTGCTCGACCTGGCGATGTTCGCCGAGAGTACCCGCCGGAACAATGCCCGCATCATGCTCATGGGCAATGCGGAATTCATCGACGATACCAACGTAAAGCAGGACTACATGATCATCCCCGTCAACCTGGCACTGTCCGTATTCTCCTGGATGTATGACAGCGAGATCGACCTCGACATGGGCATCGAGGACAAGGAACGCGGCTATGATACCCTGCGTCTCAACTCCGAGAAGGAAGCCAACACCACCAACATCATCTTCGTGGTCGTGCCCTTCTGCATGGCGCTCGTGGGTGCCGGTGTATGGCTCAAGAGGAGGTACTCATGAGTTCCAAGAAGATCATTATCGCCATCGTCGTACTGCTCGTACTGCTCGGCGGCGCGATCGGCGGCTACATTGCCGTTGACCGCTCCAAGCAGAAGGAGGAGGCGGCGATCCAGGCGGAATCTGCGGCCATGCGGCTCTTCAGCTACGACCCGGACACGATCGCATCGGTGCGCTTCGACAATGACGAGGGACACTTCCTCATCACGGCAGAGACCGGCGAGTGGAAGATCACCGAGACCGATTACCCGGACGAGATCCGGCTGAACACCTACTATGTCAACGCCGTTGTGAACTACATGAGCGAGCTGACGGCGACGCAGAAGTTTGATGTTCCCGCCGAGAACCTCACCTCCTACGGCCTTGCATCGCCGACGGTCATCA
This sequence comes from Oscillospiraceae bacterium, assembly GCA_017828885.1. Taxonomy (GTDB): domain Bacteria; phylum Bacillota; class Clostridia; order Oscillospirales; family Ruminococcaceae; genus UBA3855. Next base: position 8,768 of record JAGADP010000020.1, read on the forward strand.
CGCTGAGCGACGGCGCACAGGAGTATGTGCTCAACGTCGGAACGGCCTCTGTGACGCAGGATTACTGGTACGTGATGAAGCCCGGTGACAGCACCGTCTATGCGGTGGACTACAGCAAGGGCGAGATCCTGCGCGGCGGCACGGACTACCTCAAGGATCGTCTCATGCTCGAGAGCAGCGACGTCAAGATCGACGGCTTCCGCCTGATGAAGGGCAATGAAGCAGTGGCGGATCTTGTGAAGAAGAACAATCTCTGGGAGATGAATGCCCCGGTGAAGGGCGCCAATGTCAATTCGGCATCGGTCAACCAGATGCTCACCTCGCTGACCCGTATCGAATACGACGGCTTTGCCGGTATGGTGAAGTCGCCTGCCGATCTGAAAACCTACGGGCTGGACGATCCGGAGTACACGCTCACTGTCACCTGCGGTGACGTGAAGGAGGAGCTGCTCTTCGTTTCCAAGCAGCCGTCCGGCATGTACGCCCTCAACAAGGCTACCGGACAGGTCGCCGAGATGAACGGCACCCAGGCAAGCTTCCTCGGCCTGAAGATCGAGGAGATCCTCATCCGGAAGCTGGTCGAGCTGTCCTACAACGATGCACGCAGCCTGACCGTTCAGGTGGACGACACTGCGTTTGAGATGACGATGGACGCACAGGCCGGTACCTGCACGCTCGACGGCAAGGATCTGAGCGGCATGAGCGATAATGTGCGCCTGCTGCACCGGAACTTGTACGACACTGTCGGCAACCTGTCCTGGGATGAGATCGACCCGAAGCTTGAGTTTGCGGAGGACATCGAACCGGACTGCACCTTCACCTTCACGGACAGCAAGGGGACCAAGACGGTAGTGATGCTGTATCCGAGCGGTGAGGAGAATGTCTATATCGCCGCTGTCAACGGGCAGAACACCCACATGACCGTGCGCCGCCGCAGCCTGACCGGCAACACCGGCGTACTGAGCTTCTACGAGAAGCTGACGGATGCGATCGCAGAGGAATAATGTTAAAAAGAGGAAGGGAAGCCCCTTCCTCTTTCTGTTTGTAAGGCCGTCCCCGGGATAGAGGACGGCCTTGCCTGTTATGTCGCCTGCGCCAGCAGTTCGCGCTTCATCAGGCCGAGGTCGAAAATGTCCAGGACTTCATTCCCGTCCATATCGCCCGCATCCGGGTCGTCGAGTGTCACATCCGGGATGGCAAGGAGCCACTCCTGGAGCAGCACCAGATCGAGGACATCGAACGTGCCGTCTGCATTGACATCGCCGGTCACGCGCTCCTCGGAGCCAGCCGGGAAGATCAGCTTCAACGACATGAGGTTGAACAGATAGCCCTCGCCGCCCTTGAAGACCAGGTACAGGTCATGCTTGCCGGTCGCCGGTGCCAGGGTCGTGGTGATGTTTTTGAACTCATGCCAGCCGCCGATCTCGCCGACCTCCGCAACGCCGATGCGCTCGCCGTCCGGGGCATCCAGGCGGATCTCGATGGACGAGCCGCCGTAGGGCGTGGCAAGGCGGAATTCCATCGCGTCCGCGCCGTTTCTGAAATCCACATCCTTGAAGCCGATGTAGTCGCCGTTCTCGATATAGCCGACATCTCTGCCGCCCTCCTCGAGGTTCTCGATCTCCACGCCGGACTGCATGTCAAACGCCGCAGCCTCTACAGCCGTACCATCACCTGTGCTGCCGCTGATGCGCAGGATGTGCTGCGAACGGCTCAGGATCTTACCGGTGGCATCGGTCACGTAGATGCGGTACTCACCGGAGGCCTTGGGTGTTTTGATCTTGTCCGCCGTGCCGGAGGCCTTTGTCATGGTAGTGCCTGCCTTGAAAGCGGTTGTATCGTCCGGCGCGATCCAGACGGATCTACCGCTGCCGGCCTTCCGGATGGCAATCGTTGCCCCGCCGGTTGTCGCACAGCTTGCCGGGAAAACATAGTCCGCATCGGTCATCATGTTATCGGGCATGATGCCCCGGAACTCGTCCTGCAAGCCGGAATTCACACAGATCTCATACTGCTTCTGCGGCCATACCGCATCCGCCACGACGATCGGCGCGTCAATGTCACAGTCGGGCGGGTTCTTGCCCA